>HF990791.1:0-5104 GCA_000436255.1 Clostridium sp. CAG:1193
TATTATTATTACAAAATTATTATATCACTTACCTACTTTTCTATCAAGTTTGTTTTTATTAATAGACCAATATAATCATAATAAAAACTAAGACATTATTTTTAAAGCCTTAGTTTTAAAATATACTATTTTCTCATTTTTACTTCATTAATTTTATTAGCCATTTCAATTGCTAATAATCCAATTTTTTCTTTTTCTTCTAATAAATCATCATTACCAAGCGAACGAGCATCCCACTTACTTCCATCTAAATTATCTGCTGCATAGAAAAATTGAAAAATTTCTTTATTTCTAAATTTAGCTAAAGCCCCTAATGCAGAACATTCCATATCAACACAAATACATCCGTTCTCTTTTCTTTTTATAACCTTATTTTTAGTTTCTCTATAAGGTGCATCTGTTGTCCAAACCTTACCTTCAACAAAACTATAATTATGTTCTTTAAGTAAATCTTTAAATATATCTTTATATTTTTCATTAACTAAAACCTCATCAGAAAGTTTCATATAATGGTAACTTGTTCCCTCATCTCTTACTGCACAATTAGGAATTATTATTGCTAAAGAATCTATATTTCTATCTAAAACACCACATGTACCAAATGTAACTATAGTTTCAACACCCATTACAAATACTTCCTCATATTGTACAACACAAGCAGATGCACCAACATTAGACATAAATAAAACATATTCGTAATTATTGTACGTAATTTTGTATACTGGTATTTTCCCATTAGCATTACTTAAATAAGTTATTTGTTTTCCATTAAATAAATTTACAAGTTTTTCAATAATTTTATATGAAAAACAACTTATTCCTATTTTTGGAAAATCAGGGATTATATTTTCCACTTCATACGGATCAAAAGTTGACGTTTTTATTTCATCAAAATCATTTAGTATCATAATTTCATCTCCTTTAGTAAATTATAACAAAAAAACTGAGATTTACGACATAAAAGTCATCTCAGTCTTAAAATTATATAAACATCAAATAAGTGCTTTTTAATAACTATATTTTATAAATTTAACTATTAATCTCTTGGATTTCTAATTTGTGCTTGTGCTGCTGCTAGTCTTGCAAGTGGTACTCTAAATGGTGAACATGATACATAATCAAGTCCTACTCTATGGCAGAAATCTACTGATGATGCTTCCCCACCATGTTCTCCACATATACCTAAATGTATATCTGGTCTAGTACTCTTGCCTAATTTTACAGCCATTTCTATAAGTTTACCTACACCAACTTGATCTATTTTTGCAAATGGATCTTGTTCAAATATTTGTTTATCATAGTAATCTTTTAAGAACTTAGCTGCATCATCACGACTAAATCCATAAGTCATTTGTGTTAAATCATTTGTACCAAAGCTGAAGAATTCTGCTTGTTCTGCTATTTTATCTGCAGTAAGTGCTGCCCTTGGTATTTCAATCATAGTACCAACATGATATTTTAATTCCACACCACTTTCTTTAATAATTTCATCTGCTACTTTGCATACTATATCTTTAACATATTTTAATTCTTTTTCTTCTCCAACAAGTGGAATCATTATTTCTGGTTCAACGTTAAATCCTTCTTTATTAACATTTATTGCTGCTTCTATTACTGCTCTTGTTTGCATTTCAGCTATTTCTGGATAAGTAACTGCTAATCTACATCCTCTATGTCCCATCATTGGATTAAATTCTTTTAATGATATTACTCTATTTTTTAAAGTTTCAAAACTTACACCTAAACTTTCTGCAAGTGGTTTAATTTCTTCATCTGTATGAGGTAAGAATTCATGTAGAGGTGGATCTAAATAACGTATTGTTACAGAGTATGGAGACATTGCTTTAAATAATGCTTCAAAATCTCCTCTTTGATATGGAAGTATTTTTTCTAGTGCTTCTTTTCTTTGTTCAAGTGTTTCTGCTGCTATCATTCTTCTAAAGTTAAATATTCTATCTTCTTCAAAGAACATATGCTCTGTTCTACAAAGTCCAATTCCTTCTGCACCAAACTTTTTAGCTTGAATAGCATCTCTTGGAGTATCTGCATTAGTTCTTACACCAAGTTTTCTAGTTTCATCTGCCCAATTCATAAATGTTTCAAAATCTCCACTAATTTCAGGCGCTACTGTTTTAATTTCTTCACCATATACATTTCCAGTAGATCCATCTAAACTCATGTAATCTCCTTCATGATATACTTTGCCATCTTTTGTAGTTATAGTTTTAGCCTCTTCATCTATTTTAAGTTCACCACAACCACATACACAGCATCTACCCATACCCCTTGCTACTACAGCAGCATGACTAGTCATTCCACCACGTATAGTTAATATACCATTAGCAAGGTTCATTCCTTCTATATCTTCTGGACTTGTTTCAAGTCTAACTAATAATACATCTTTTACTTTATCTTCATGTGCTTTTTTTACATCTTCTGCACTAAAATATATTTTACCAGTAGCAGCTCCAGGTGATGCAGCTAATCCAGTTGCAATAACTTTACCACTCTTTAATGATTCTATATCAAATGTCGGATGAAGTAATTGATCTAATTGTTTAGGTTCAACTCTAAGTAGTGCTTCTTCTTTTGTAATCATTCCTTCATTTACCATATCAACTGCTATTTTAAGTGCTGCTTGAGCTGTTCTTTTACCATTTCTTGTTTGAAGCATAAATAATTTTCCATTTTCAATAGTAAATTCCATATCTTGCATATCACTATAATGTTCTTCTAGTAAATTTGCAATTCTCACAAATTCTTTATAAACTTCTGGCATATCACTTTCTAGTTTAGAGATTGGTTCAGGTGTTCTTATACCTGCAACTACATCCTCACCTTGTGCATTTATTAAATATTCACCATATAATTTCTTTTCACCAGTTGATGGATTACGCGTAAATGCAACACCAGTACCACAATCATTACCTTTATTTCCATATACCATTTCTTGAACATTTACAGCTGTTCCCCATGATGATGGAATATCATTTAATCTTCTATATACTATAGCTCTTTCATTCATCCATGATCTAAATACTGCTTTAATTGCTTCTAATAATTGTACTTTTGGATCTTGTGGAAATTCTTCACCTGCTAATTCTTTATAATTAGCTTTAAATTTTTCTGTAACTTCCTCCATATCATCTGCAGTAAGCTCAAGATCATTTTTGCATCCTTTTTCTTCTTTTATTTTATCAAAATATCTTTCAAATGATGATTTTGGATAACCTTTAACTACATCTGCAAACATTTGAATAAATCTTCTATAAGAATCATATGCAAATCTCTTATTGTTTGTTGCTTCTGCAAAGTTTTTAGTTACTTCATCATTTAGTCCAAGATTAAGTACTGTATCCATCATACCAGGCATACTTGCTCTTGCACCACTTCTTACTGATACTAATAGTGGATTAGTTTTATCTCCCATCTTTTTACCAGTTATTTTCTCAAGTTCATCTAGTTTTTCTAGTATTTCATTTTCTATTTCACTAGATATTGTTTTACCATCATCATAATACTTAGTACAAGCTTCTGTAGTAATAGTAAAACCTCTTGGAACAGGCATACCAATATTAGTCATTTCTGCTAAATTAGCACCTTTTCCACCTAATAAATTTTTCATTTCTTTTTTGCCTTCATTAAAGGCATAAACATATTTTGCCATTAAACCATTTTCCTTTCCAATACCATTTTATTGTAACAAAAAATGAGTATACTCACAATATGAGTTTACTCAATTTTACATACATTTTTTCTTATTTTTTTGCTCTTGGATGACAAGATAAATATACACCTCTTAATTTCTCATTACTAACGTGTGTGTATATACCTGTTGTATCTAATGAAGAGTGCCCTAAAAGTTCTTTTACTACTAATATATCACAACCTTCATTTAATAAATGAGTTGCAAAAGTATGTCTTAAAACGTGTGGGCTTATTTTCTTTTTTAATGCTGCCTCATCAATTACTTTATCAATTACATTTTCTATACTTCTTACACTTATTTTAGTGTTTTTATAAGCACCTAATATCAAGTATTCATTTTCTTTATTATTAAGTAATACACATCTTGCTTCATTTATATAACTCATCATTATATCATTACACATATCACCAAAATATACTATTCTTTCTTTAGAACCCTTACCTATTATATTAATACTTCTATTATCAAAGTTTATATCTTTTAATTTTATATTACATAACTCACTTACTCTTATCCCTGTATCATACAATAATTCTAAAATTAATCTATTTCTCATGCCAAGTGGCGAGGTTATATCTGGTACTTTAAATATTTCATCTATATCCTCATATGATAAATATTTAGGAAGTTTTTTTTCTTTTTTAGGTAAGCTTACATATTTAAATACATTTTTATCAACTAAATGATTACTATATAAATAACTATAAAAACTTCTTAATGAACTAATTTTTCTTGATATAGTTGTACCCTTATAATTAGTATCATATAGCTTTGATAAATAAGGTTTAATCTCTTTATATGTTACCTTATATTTATCTATTTTATTATCTTTACACCACAATATAAAATCTTCTATATCAAGTACATAATTTTTAATCGTATACTCACTATAATTTCTTTCTACTTTTAAATACTCACTAAATTTAAATAAATCTTTATTCATAATTATTAATAAAGATAAGGTTACCCTTATCTTATTTTTTTATTACCATCAAATGGAGATAAATCTTCATAATGAGTAAAATCTTCTATATCAAGTAATTCTCTTTCGTGTTCTTTTAAGTATTCTAAAGTATCTTCTTTTAAGTCACCATCTAAATTAACAGGTATACTTTCTCTTTCACTTCTTTCTGGTCTTATAGGATTATGTTCCTTATCATATTTTTTCATTATGAAATACATACTCCTTCTTCCTTTATATGTACTTGAAACTTTATCAAGAATTTCTTGTAATGGATCAAAGTAAGGTTCACCAGCATTTAAAAGACCTCTTGTTTCACTAACTAAATCTTTAAAATTAGGAATAGATTTATATATATTTAATACAGAGTTTAAAAACTCTTTATTAAATACTCTTAATTCAAAGTCTGCTAGTACTGCATCATCATTCAATAC
>HF990791.1:5122-23437 GCA_000436255.1 Clostridium sp. CAG:1193
CAATACCCCGCTATCTTTTTTAAATAAAGGCCCTCTTTCTTCTTTATACTCTTCTTTCTTAGAATTAGGTTTTCTCATTACTTTTACATCCACTATATCTTCTTCTTTTAAATTAGAATGAGTATTATTTAAAACCTCTTTTATAATTCCTCTTTTACCTCTATATTTACAAGTCCTTTCATCCATACATCTTAAAGTTATACCTTGTGAATGAACCCTATATAATTCTCCATTTTTATCTTTAAAGAATAAATAATATTGGCCTTTTTCCATAATTACTCATCACCTTTCTCTTCTAGTTTTACTAATACTTCTCTTGGTTTTGATCCGTTTGGTGGACCAACTATACCTCTTTCTTCAAGCAAATCTATAATTCTAGCTGCCCTATTATATCCAAGTTTATATTTCCTTTGAAGAGAAGATGCACTAGCCTTACCACTTCTTATAACAAACTCTCTTATGTCATTATATAAAGGATCTTCATACTCTTCTTCATCATTTTCTTTCTCATCACCATGAATTTGAGTAGCTTTTTCTAATGTAGTAAACTTTTCATCATAACGTGCTTTTTGTTGTGAAACTGTATAATCTATTACTCTATTTATTTCATCATCCGAAACAAATGCTCCTTGTATTCTAACTGGAGAATTTTCTCCCATTGGCAAGAATAACATATCACCTTTACCAAGTAATTTTTCTGCACCAGTCATATCAAGTATTGTTCTTGAATCAATTGATGAAGATACTGCAAAAGATATACGAGATGGTATATTTGCTTTTACTATACCAGTAATTACATCAGTAGATGGTCTTTGTGTTGCTACAATTAAATGTATACCAGCAGCACGTGCCATTTGAGTAATTCTTAAAATAGAATCCTCAACTTCTTTTGCAGCAACAAGCATCAAATCAGCAAGTTCATCAATTATAACTACTATATAAGGAAGTTTTTCAGCATGACCATTTAAATTTCTCTTTCTATCTTCAACATATTTATTATAATCTGTTATATTTTTAGTTCTAGATTCTTCAAATAAATCATATCTTCTTTCCATTTCAGATACCATTTTCATAAGTGCAATAGAAGCCTTTTTAGGATCTGTTACAACAGGCATAAGTAAATGTGGTACTCCATTATACATACTCATTTCTACCTTTTTAGGGTCAACTAATACCATTTTTACCTCATCAGGTCTAGTACGTAATAAAAGAGTTACTATAATACTATTTATACATACAGATTTACCACTACCAGTCGCACCTGCAACAAGTAAGTGTGGTGTTTTATTTATTTCCATAAACATTGTTTTACCCATGATATTTTTACCTAAGGCAACAGCAAGTTTACTATTATCCATACTCTTTGGAATATCTTCCATAATCTCTCTTAAAGATACAGATGTATTTACTCTATTAGGTAGTTCAATACCAATAGTACTTTTTCCAGGAATTGGAGCTTGTATTCTTACATCCTTAGCAGCAAGCGCTAAAGCTATTTCACGTTGTATACTTAATACTTTATTAACCTTTGTACCACTTCTAAGTTCTATCTCATATTGAGTTACAGAAGGCCCTACATTAATTGCAACAACTTTACCAACTATATCAAAATCTGCCAAAACTTTTTCCATCTTTATTACATTTTCTTTTATATCATTTTTATTTTGACTAGCATTTGACTTAGAAGGCTTATTTAAAAGAGTTCTAAAATCCGGAATAACATAAGAATCAGTTTTAATATCATCATAATTAATTACTTCACTAGGTGTATCACTAACTTCTTCAGTCTCTATAGTCTCTTCATCTAGTTCATCTAAACTTGTAATAATTTTCTTATTAGTAACATCTTCACTATCACCAGGTTCATCTACATGAATATCAATTCCCTCTTTCTTAAATTCCCTTTTAAATGATAAGTTTTTAATTTTACTAAATAAGTTTTTAAGAAAGTTAATTATTGATACATTAAACATTATAATTAAACCAAAGAATATAAGTGCGAAAGAAACTATTTTAGCGCCAGTTATTGCAAACAATTTTTCAAACAATAATGAAAATATTGCACCAATTATACCACCACCATTAGCCTCTATACTTCCTTTAAATGCTAGAATTAATTGATCAAGAGTATCTTTAAGTGTTGCAATAACCTCTAAATTATTATTAGTTACATATTTAATATGAGATAAAACAAGAACCCCAATTATTATCAAATAAGAACCCACTAATTTAGATGAGAATATATTTACATGTTCTCTTTTAATAGTCATATAAGCACCAGATAAAAATAATAAAATTAATCCAACTACCCACCAACTACCAGCGAGAAATATAGAAAAACCGCTTATTATTTCACCAACAATTCCAAATCTACCAAATCCAATTATAGATACTAATATTAATAAAAGACCAGATAATTCTGAACTATAATTTTTTTCTTCATTCTCACTATCTTTTCTTTTTTTCTTTTTTGACATAATATCACCCCAATACGATATACACTAATTATAACATGCAAAAAATAATATTTCAATTTGTAGAAATAAAAACAACTAAAATTATTTTAGTTGTTTTAATAAACACTATTCGCTTTTATATTCATAATTATATGAATTAGTATTACTATCATAAGTTACTAAAACATAACCATTCATTACTGAGTCATCTCTTACATCTAGTATTGGACATTCTAAATATTTCTTATTACATAAAAGGTCTAAAGAAATTCTAAACCCATCTTCACTCATAACATCAGGATTAGAAGCAACATATTCTCTTGCAACCTTTTCAATTTGTTTTAAATTTGTTTCATAAACCATATCTTTATTAGTTTTTGATGTACCAACCATTTTAGGTATAGCAATAATTGCTATAATTCCAATCACAGCAATTACCGCAAGTAATTCTACTAAAGTAAAACCCTTATTATTCATTATCATCACCCAATTTAAGTATATAGTAATATTTATCATTTATCAATCATTTAGAATTAATTTGATTATAAAAATCAGTTTTAGTCATAAGTTTATAACGCATTTCCCATTTGCCATAATTTTTATATGGTATATATAATTCAACACTATTATCTTTAAATATATAAGTAGTTTTATATATATAACCATTTTTTGAAGTCTTTGTATCAATAAGTTTAGGTTCATTAAAATTAACGCCATCAATTGATTCTGTATAATATAAATAATTATTTCTAGTAATAAATATCATTTTATAAATTCCATCATGATATTGTATCTCACTATGCCATACTCCACCATTAAAATTCTTAATCTTTACATCAAGTGGTTTAGTATAACTAGATAAATCAGTTGATTCCATATATTTCATTTTACAATCATAATTTGTATACCAAATTTTATAATTTCTTAAAGTTTTTATAACAGATGGACTCATATATCTTTCTTTAAAATTATTATCAACTATTAATTTTGGAGTAGTCCAATTAATACCATCAGCTGACTCAGTATAATATAAGTAATTATATCCATTTTTTATATATTTGCCGTCATGAACTGATTTAGTTTTTCTATAAAATAACTCAAAATGATCTTTATTAAATAACATAAATGGATCTGAGTAATAAATATCACTTCTATATTCGCTTGGATAACCTGATATAGGATTTTTAATACCCTCAGGTTCAGTAAAATTAATTCCATCATTAGATACAATTATAGATGGATTTTCAAGAAAGATATCATTACCAGGGTATGGAGTATTTACCATCCAATACTTATATCCATTAAATCCATTTTCAAAATAAAGTACTTTAGGATGAGTTACTTCATTAGATCCATCATAAGTAGGTGTATCTATCCATTTATCTATAGGTATAACCTCTTTACTCGGTTTATTATTTTTTCCCTTATCAACATAACTACATTTCTTATTTTTATCATAAATAATCTTTTTATTATTAATGTTAAAAACATATATACAAAAGATTAAAACAATACATACAAAAACAACTAATGATATTATTTTTTCATTTTTCAACTTCATTGCACTCACCTAAAATATTATACCATACTTTTAAATAGAAAAAATGCAAAATAATTTGCATTTTAATCTCTACTATATAAATCTCTTGTATAAACTTTACTCTTTACATTTTCAATTTCATGTTCTAATCTATTTGCTAAAATTACATCTGTTACTTGACTAAATTCATCAAAATCATGAATTACTTTACATCCACTAAATTCATCAGCACTTAAAGTTGGTTCATATATAACAACAGTTATATTTTTATCTTTTAATCTATCAATAACCCCTTGTATTGCACTAGATCTAAAGTTATCAGAATCAGCCTTCATAGTAAGACGATATATTCCAACTATTTTAGGTTCTTTCTTACTTACAATATCAGCAATATAATCTTTTCTTGTATCATTTGATTTTACTATTGCTTCAATCATATTTTGAGGAACATCTTTATAATTTGCAAGTAATTGTTTTGTATCCTTTGGTAAACAATAACCACCATATCCAAAAGATGGATTATTATAATGAGTACCAATTCTAGGATCAAGACAAACACCTTCAATTATTTCTTTTGTATTTAATCCTTTAGATTCTGCATAAGTATCAAGTTCATTAAAATATGCTACTCTAAGAGCTAAATAAGTATTAGAAAATAACTTAACAGCTTCAGCTTCAGTATTTCCCATAAACTTTATATCAATATTCTCTTTTATTGCTCCTTCTTCTAATAACTTAGCAAATTTTAAAGCACGTTCACTCTTTTCACCCACTATTATTCTAGATGGGTACAAATTATCATAAAGTGCCTTACCTTCTCTTAAAAATTCTGGTGAGAATATAATATTATCTACACCATATTTCTTTCTTACAGACTCAGTATAACCAACTGGAATAGTTGATTTAATTATTATAGTCGCATCCTTATTTACCTTAAGTACTTTTTCAATAATATCTTCTACACTTGATGTATCAAATCTATTAGTTACATCATCATAATTTGTAGGAGTACTAATAATTACATAACTAGCACCCTTAAAAGCATCTTCATAATCTAAAGTTGCTCTTAAATTTAACTTCTTTTCTTTTAGAAATTTTTCAATTTCATTATCTTTTATTGGAGAAATATGATTATTAATCATATCAACCTTTTCTTTAATTATATCTAGTGCAACAACCTCATTATGTTGACTAAGTAATATAGATAGTGATAAACCCACATATCCTGTTCCTGCTACTGCTATTTTCATCTTTACCTCCATTTGCTTACTTATAATATAACACTTAACAAGTATTAAAGCAAGAAAAACCGCTTAGTTAAGCGTTAATTTCGTTTGTTAATTTCTTTATAAAGTTTTTAGTATTACTTTTAAACTCTTTTGTTTTAAATGTTTTAATTTTTTTTATTAGATCATCTAAATTGGTACTTTCATCTAATTTAAGAATATATCCCTCATCAGAAAATACATCTACTATTTCAGTCTGATGATCATCAACATGTTCACCATATTTTGCTAATCTAGCACATGCGATTACTTTTTTTCCTTCTTTTAAAGGCCCAATAATTGATCCAGTTCCTCCATGTGTAATAATTAAATCAGCATCTTTAACATACTCAGCCATTTTATCATAATCTATAAAATCAAACATCTTCATTTTTTTTGATTTATATTTTGTATAACCTGCTTGTACTATAATTTTATCTTTAATTTTACTCTTTTCTATATAATCTAAAAGTCTAGTAAATTCTTGATGTTGTGTTCCTAAAGTAACTAATATCATTAATAAATCCACCCCCAACATTCTGCTTTTGGATAATACTTAAGCATATTTTCCCACTGAACTACAAAAGTTGTATAAGCATGTAATTTATATATCATTTTACCTGTTACAGTTGGAGAATTATTTTTAGCAAATGACTCAATATAAATTACTTTTTTTCTAAATATTTTACCTAAACAACACATAGCGGCTGCAGTATTCGCACCAGTTGTAACAATTACATCTGGATTATACTTAATTAAGAAAAATAAAGACATAAAGCAGTTTGCAAGTAAAATAAATGGATATAATAATTTTTGATTCCTAGATCCATACGGAAAAAAAGACATATTATATTTACTTTTCATGTCCTTGGTAACATCCGTTTTTTCAGTTATTAAAATATATTTATATTCTTTAAATAATTCTTTTAATTGAAGTAACTGTGTTAAATGACCACCTGTACTTGATATAAACATTACTTTTTTCATAATCATTCCTCTTACAAATAATATCAATGTAGTATAATGCTACTCTTCTTCATATATCTTTTTTATTTCCTTTTCTATTGAATTATTGAATTCTACATAATTGAATTTCTTCTTAATTTTATAACCACTATTCAAAAACTTTTTCATTCCTTTATAAATAGATTCATCATCATTTTTTACGACTATACCAAATTTACCATCAATATCTTCCTTAGCATCAGAAACATCAGTAGTAATTATAGGTATATTTAATATCATCGCTTCAATAAATACAACAGGATATCCTTCCCTTACAGAAGATAAAACAAAAGCAGAAGATTTTTTTAGGTATTTATATGGATTACTTTTCTTACCTAAGAAATGAATGTTTTTAATCCCTTTTTCATTAACCAAATCTAAATACATTTTATGATCCTCACCATCACCAATAAGTATTACCTCAAAATCATAGCCTTCACTATTTAATTTATTAACAGCAGTAATTAGTCTAGTTAATTTTTTATATAAATCGGAATGCCTGCATATATTTATAAAATATATTTTATCCTTCTTAAATTTAAAATCCTCTATTTCTTCTTTTGATTTTGCAATTATTTGATCTCCATCAATCATATTATTGATAGCATATACTTTTTCATCTCTATTGATTAGTTTACAAAGTGTATTTTTAGCATCCTTAGACACGCATATAATTTTATTAAATTTTTCATACTTGCATCCTCTTAATTGCTTTTTTAAATGTTTTTCTGTAACTCCTTGAGCTAAATTTCCGTGAATATAAACAATACTATTTTTACTAGCAAATCTTGTTAAAGAACATAGTACTGGATGTTGATAAGAATAAGAAATAGAAATATCATATTTATTAAATATATGATAAATATATCTAAATATTAATTTTATGGCCGCAATTAATTTACCAAAAATATTAAATTGTCCAGGACATGCAATTATAAGTTTAATATTACTAGGAAGTAAGCTTATATAATTCATTTCACCTCTATATACCAAATATAACGTTAAATCATATTTATCATTAAGTTTTGAATAATTAATTAAATTAACTAAAGCCTTCTCCATTCCACCAAAAGACAACTTTGGCATATAAATTATCATTTTTTCTTTTCTTTTAACTAAGTTATTTAATGACTCAAAATAATGACTTTTGTTTCCATCAAATAATTCTAATTCTTCTTTATATTTATTAGTAATATTTTTATTCATTGCTTTTAGCATTCCATCTATTAATCCCTCAGTTGAGTTTTCTGTTAATATTCCTAGTCTTCCATTGTCTAGTGCTTCATCCATACCAGTAACTCTTGGACCAACACATATCTTTCTTAAAGCAAGTGCTTCATTTATAACTCTAGGATATCCTTCATAATATGAACTACTTATAAGTACATCACACTCATTCATATATGGATATGGATTTTGTATAATACCTTCTAATTTAATATATTTTTCTAATTTTTTTACCTTTATCTTTTTCTTAATATCACTACCTACATCCGTATTATTATTACCAATAATATATAACATAGTGTTTTTATTTATATTATGAACTACCTCAAAAGCATCGATTAATCTATCATAACCTTTTTGTTCACTAAATCTACCAACAGCTAAAAAATTAAATCTATTTTTATTAAATATCTTTTTATGTTTTTCCATGCTCTTTTCTTTTATATAGTCAACATTAAAATATGTATATATTGTAGTTGTCTTTTCTTTACATGATGGATATTTCTCAATAAATTCACTCGTTGTTTGATTTGAAACTGTATATATTTTATCCATTTTATCATAAGCCTTTTTTAAATTAAACATTCCAAATGGTACATTAGAAGCACTTAATTTATGGTTTTTAAGTCCAACTCTAATAGATGCAATTTTAACTGATTCACTATTTGTACTTGATGCAATAAATACAGCTGGAAATCCTTCTAAATAAGCTATTTCTACATCATATTTTGTATTTATTGTATTACTATAAACATATCTAGTAAAAATACCACCCATAAAATAAAGAATATAATAAATCTTATTTTTCAATTTAGAATAATTATCATTCAATATGCTATATACATTGACTTTAGAATCCAATCTTTTTAATAGTTCCCCTTCTTTTCTAAGTAAAACAACATCAACTGTATCTGTTTTAGATAATTCATTAACTACATCAATTAAACCTACTTCCGCACCACCAATATGTAAATCATTTATCATAAACAAATATTTTCTTTTATTTTTGTATTCTTCTTCTTTAAATACATTATTTGAAATAACAAGAAGCATAATAAAATAAAATACTGTTTGAGAAAAATGTATTGTATATCCTACAAACGTTATTAAGCCTACTGCAATACATGTAGAAAAGCCTAAAATTAATTTATTAAGATTTAATTTTTTGTAATTAATAAGTGTTAATAATCCCTCAATTACAAATAACATTAATGGTATAAATAAAATTAGCAAAAATCCAACTATTCCAAATGAGAAAAATATTGCAAATGTATCAGTTTCAACCCAAGTACAGTTTATCATTGTATAATATCCATATCCCAACAATCTATCCTTAATAGGACTTAATTTAAACAACTCTTTGTTAATTTTCAATTGAACAGTTCTATTATCAAACGATGCAAAATCTGGAGTTTTATACTTTTTAATCGCTTTTGATAATATTATTTCAAAATCATTTTTATATATATGCTCACTATTATATTTATCATCTGTTATCTTGTTTATATTTTCTTCTCTTATGTAATCTTCTAATGCAGGTTTATCTGTCTTTATATCTTTATCATACATTTTTTTCTGATTATAAAAATTCTCATAACCATAAGTTGATGTAAATGTAAATATAACTAAAAATGTAGTTAAAACTATTAATACATTTATAAAATTCAACTTCTCTTTTCTTAAAATTAATCTTATCAACAATAATAAAGATGTAAATACTAATATTGCAAGCACACCAAACAATGGTGATTTAGTACCAACTAAATAAACACAAGGTATAATTGGTAATAAAAATACTATTGCTTTTATAAGATTATTTTTTATTAAATTGTTATAAATTGCATAAATAACAATGGGAAACATTAATAGTAGTGAATGTCCTATATAATGTGCAGAGATTGACCAGCCTTTATATCCATGTTTAACTAAAGAGCCTTTGTACGTTAAAAGAGAAGTTCCACTTATAACAGACATTAGGTATAATGATGCCATTAATGCACTTGCACAAACTAAAGACAAAATGATTTTTTCCTTTTCATCTTTTGTTGCAATACTAAATATCAAATATACATTAATTAGCTGTAAAAGAAAGTATCCATAATTTACAAGTTGTCTCATTTCATCAAATAAATCGCCATATGACAATTCAAAAAAATTATTTTTTACATTAATTAAATGTAAAACACAGTACAAAGAAAATATAAAAAGATATAAAAAACTCCATATTTTCTTTCTTTTGCCCACATTATTAGAAATAAGTAGTCCAAAATAAATTATAGTCGCTAAAAAAGGTCTTATTAAAGAAATTAAATTAGAATTAACTTGTGCAACTTCCCTTAATAAATATATTAAAACATCAAAAATCGGTTGTATAATTACAAATATACAAAAGAAATTAATTAAATTATTAGTTTTTTTCTTCACTTTAATCACTGCCTTCCATATAATTATATCATACTACAAATAAATTAACGACAAAATATATAAAATATATCTTTTAATAGAAAAATATTTAATCGACAATTTAAATGCCTTACCTCTAAATTGACTTCTCATCTTCTTCAAATCTTTTTTTATCATTAAAACTTCATTTTTTGACCATTTTTTTCTATTCTTGTATAAATTTTTAAACTGATAGCAATACATATCAAAATATTTATATTCTTTTAATAGCTTGAATTTTTCACTTTTATTTAGTAAGTTTAACACTTCAATTACTTGCATAATTTTTTCAGAATTTATAGATTTAGTTAAAGAATTGGGATTAAGAACTTCATTATTTATATAAAAATATTTTTTTGTATAATAAAAATTTTCACATTTATCCAAATAACTAAGTAATGTATATGCATCTTCGAAATTTTTCCCATTATAAAACATAGATTCTTCAAGAATTTTACTTTTAAAAATCTTTGTACACAGATTTGTTGAAAATAAATAATTTTCTAATAAAGCAATATCATATAAACCTTCATCTTGATTGAAATTCTTTATGTTGTCTATAATATATTTTTTGCTACCGTCATTTACAACTAAGTCATAAAACACTATATCAGGATTATTCTTATCAAATATCTTTACAATATTTTTAAGAGTATTCTCATCATATAAAGAATCATCAGAATCATAAAAAAGTATTATATCACCGGTAGATTTTTGAAAACCCAATTTTCTTGCAAGTCCCGGTCCTGTATTTTTTTGTGAATATACTTTTACTTTACTATTGCTTTTTTCAATACTTTTTAATATTTTTAATGTGTTATCTGTAGAACCATCATCTATACAAATAACTTCATAATTCGTATATGTCTGTTTAAATATCATATCAAATATTTTTTCACAAAAATTTTCACCATTGTAAAAAGGTATTATAATACTAACTTTCATTTTTCAACTTTCTCCTTATCATTTTTTTTATTCTATCTATCCATAAATTCATTTTTAAAACTTTAAATATCAAATACGCTACTATTAAATTAATAATAAATAATCCTGAACATATAATGAACCATAAAAATAAACTAGAAACATTAATTTTTATAAATGAATTTAATATATACGAAATTATAAATATTATCGTAGTAATTAGGAAATTTAAGTAAAACTCTTTAGTACTTTTCTTTTTAAATGCATTTTTGTATAAAATTTTAGGTTTTATAATATAATCTGCAACTATATATGAAATTGAAGTTGCAATAAGTATTCCTGGAATTCCAAATAAAATCATACCAATTATTGATAAAACCAGATTTGTAACTGCTTCCGTAATTGTACATACTTTTGTTTCTTTAAATAATCCAGTTGAATTAGTATATACACATAAAGTAGAGTTATTAATACTTATAAATAACATTAGTATAAAGCAAAATGCTAAAACTTTGCTTGTTACTATTTCTCCTTCATAAAATATATTTATAAATGGATTTATTGCAAATGAAAGTGAACCACAAATCACTATAGAAACAAAAGACATAAGCGTATTTAATTCCATAAATGTTTTATAATTATCTTCTTCAGAGTCACCAAGCATCTTTATACCTACAAGTGAATATAGTGATGAACTAAATTTACTTAACATTATTTTAATTGCATTTATTACATACATATATGAAGAATACAAAACAACTTTTGTAAGACCTACAAATGTAGAAATAACAAGCATATCTACATTGTTTGCAACAACACCACTTAATTTGTGAACAATTAAATGTTTAGTACCTTTCCAAGCTGAATAATCCTTCTCACCTTTAAAATCAATCTCCGGATATTGTTTTTTCATGGTAATTTTAACTATTAGATTAGTAATCAAAACGATTATCAATGACACCATTAAAATCTTAATTAAATCAAATCCCACAAATAACAATACAATTTCAGTAATTGTCTTTACAAGTAATCCAATTTGATATATTAAATTTGGTATATATCTTTTTTCTTTGGCATCAAAGTATATACTATAAGGTTTAAAAAAGTAACTCATTACATTTATAAGTAAAAATATAATAAACGAAAATATTATATAATTATTATCTATTATATTGCCTTTTATGAAATATTTAATAAAAAATGAAAATATCACTCCTATTAAAATCATACCAAATCCAATAATTTTAAATATTTTATTAGTACCACTTAAAATACTATTAACTTTCTTGGTATCATTTTTACTTATCGGTTTATATAATGCATATAATGCCGCAGTTGAAAATCCAGCCTCTGTCAAATTAATATATGCAAAAAATTGTCCATACATCTGATAAAGTCCAAGCATATCTGAACCAAGATACTTCAAAAAAAACTTTATTCTAAAAAAGCCGAGAAACATTATCAAAATTTCCGGAATAGTTTCAGTAATATAATTAATTATTGCCTTTTTTGTTCTCATAAACACCACGTTTCATATTATTTTTGTATTTTATTTAAATCTATATAACTTCCCAATATTTCATCATACTTTTCTGGAGTAAACTTTTCAAGTCCCGCAGAATCAAAAAACGTTAATTCACCAAAATACACTTTACCATTAATTATATAAAAATCAACTCTAACATGGGGAATACTTGAACTTAATTTTCTTGATAAATCAATCATTTCGTCAAATTTTTTTGGTTTTATTATTTTTTTATCACTATTCTTAAATCCTTGTTGAAGGTTTATTTCATTAAATTTCATATCAAAAAAATTAATTTTAGGATCAATTCCTCTATCAGTAATTATAAACATTATTTTTGGTTCTCCATTAAAACAATAAAATTTATAATCATTTAATACAGAGGAATTATTATCTTTCATATATTTTTCTGCAATAATTCTTGGTTTAACATTCTTATATGGCCATTCTCTATATAAGTAGAAATACTTTCTTTTTAACCCTTTTTTTAATTTTGAAATAGCTTCTTTTTTATTAAATGTCTTTTTGTCTTTACAAATAATAACAGTCCCAGAATCATGCGTTAACTTTAAAACAAACTGATTTGGTAAACTGTCAAAATCTATCTCCTCACACGAATTATATACGCCTAAAAGCGGAATTAAATAATCCTTTCCAATTATTTTTGAAACATATTCTCTAACTTCATATTTATCAACTAATTTTGTGTACATGGGGTTTCTATTATATAATTTTAACCACTGAAGTTTTTCATTAAAAGTTTTAGGGTTATCAAGATTTAAATTCTTACCCATACGTTCTTTATAAACATATTCTAAATATTTTTTATCATCATATTTTATTAATCCCTTAGAAGATAAAAATATTATTACTTTTTTTGGATTTTTAATAATCTTTACTATTTTATTTAACATATATTTCTCCCTATTAATTTTAAAATAACTTACATATATAGATTCACTTATTTCAATATGTATTATATTCAAATATTATTTCGTTTGCTTTTTTGATTTACTTCTCCTTATACCACTTTACAAACTTTTCTATACCCTCTTTAAATGGGGTTTTAGGATCATAATTTAACATTTCTTTTGCTTTACTTATATCAGCATAAGTAATATTTACATCCCCTTGTTGCATAGGCATTTCTTTTATTTTAGGTTCTTTATCTAATACTTCTGCAATTGTATTAATCATTTCTTTTAAAGAAACTGGGCTTGAATTTCCTAAATTTACTATTTCATAAACATCTTTATTATTTAATACATAATTTATTGATGAATATATACCAGATACTATATCATCTATATATGTATAATCCCTTGATGTTGTTCCATCTCCAAACATTGTTACTTCTTCATCATTAAGCATTAATCTTGTAAATTTATTTATAGCAAGATCTGGTCTTTGTCTTGGACCATATACTGTAAAAAATCTAAGCATAATTACATTCATATTAAATAATTTATGATATACGTGTGTCATAACTTCATTTGATTTTTTAGTTGCTGCATATGGGCTTATTGCATAATCAACTATGTCTGTTTCTTTAAATGGGACTTTTTTATTGTTTCCATATACACTGCTTGATGATGCCATTACTAAATTTTTAACACCATATTCTTTCATAACTTCTAGTAAATTTTGCGTTCCAATACAATTTACTTCTTGATATAATATTGGATTTTCAATAGATGGTCTTACACCAGCCATTGCTGCTAAATGGATAACAACGTCTATTTTATTTTCTCTAAATACTTTTTCTACATCACTTTTACATCTAAGATCAATTTCATATAACTTGTAATTTGGATTATCCAAATTATCCTTTACATTATTTCTTTTTATACTTGGATCATAAAAATCACAAAAATTATCAATAACTACAACTTTGTAATCTTTTTTTAATAAAAAATCTGCTAAACTTGAGCCAATAAAACCAGCTCCACCTGTAACTAAATATGTTCTATTCATGCTTTTTCTCCTTACTACTATCTTTAAAATTATATATTACATTTGTATTTATTACAAACACTAATACAAGTGCTAGTAATATTCCATATATTATATATCCTAAATATCTATCTTTTAATATATATACTATTGATGCAGTTGCAAAAAGTATATCTACTAAATATATAATTAAAACTGTCTGTTTTACTGATAAGTTTCTTCTAAGTAATTGATGATGAATATGATAACTATCACCCTGTGAGATTGGTTCTCCTTTTAAAGTCCTTCTAATAATTGCAAATAATGTATCGAGTATTGGTATTGCAAGAACAAAAAGTGGAACTATTAATGAGGTCATAGTTACGTTTTTAAATCCTAATAATGCAATTACTGCTATTATAAATCCCATAAAATTACTTCCTGAATCTCCAGCAAATATCTTTGCCGGATTAAAGTTATAAACTAAAAATCCAAGTGTTGATCCAAGCATTACAAATGTTAAAACAAAATCAAGACCATGTTTTCCTTGTATTGTAGCAATTATTCCTATAGTTAAGTAATATATTGAACTAATCCCTCCAGATAAACCATCTAATCCATCTATTAAGTTCATACAATTAATACATCCTAATATAAAGAATAAAGTAAGTGGATATGATAAAATTCCAAAATCTAAATATATTCCAAATGCACTTACATCTTTTAATAAAATTCCTCCATATATAGCAATTACTAATGCAGCCATTAATTGCCCTGCAAATTTAATTGATGGCTTTAATTCTACTATATCATCTATTATTCCAGTTAATAATATTATAAAACTACCAATTAATATAGAATTCATTTGAGAACTAGGTGTACCAAATATCATATAACCAAGTAAATACCCCAAAAATATTCCAAGCCCACCTAACTTTGGTGTAGGTTTATTATGTATATGCCTTCCTCTTGGTATATCAACTGCACCTACTTGTTCAGCTATTTTCATTATATAAGGTGTTATAACAACTACAAATATAAATGGTATTAATACCATTAAAATCATTTTAGTTATCAATTCATTACTTATCATACTTATCACTTCTAACTTTCATTAATTAGTATATCATAAAACATTGTGTGTTATCTACCCTAGATTTTAAAAAAATTTACTATTTGTCAATTAAAAAGAGCCCTAAAAAGGACTCAATAGCTATTTTTTAAGTTTATCAATTGTTTTTTCTATTTTAGGTTTTACATCATTAATTACTTTTTTTATATCTTCACCATGTAATTTTAAATGGAGATATATAATTATTCCACCCCAAAATAGACATGAACAACACTTTTTAAAATTCATATTATCACACCCTCAATAGCTATAATGGTATTAAAAAATACCATTATTATTGTGAGCATTAACTAAAAATTTATACCATCTAGTATTAATTCTTTTAAAAGAGTATTACGAGTTTCTTCTTCTATTCTAGCAACACCATATTCCAAGGCCTCGCTTTCTCCAATTAAAGTAAGACTCTTTTTAGCACGTGTTACACCAGTATAAATTAATTTTCTATAAAGCATTCTTTTATAAGATAAATCCATTGGCATTATTACTATATCAAATTCACTACCCTGACTTTTATGTATACTTATTGCATATCCTAATCTTAAATCCTCAAAATTCTTTTTAGTAAGTTCAACAATTATTCCATCAAAATTAACTATTGCACTTACATTATTAGTTGTTTTTGTAATACTATCAATTATTCCAATATCACCATTAGATATATCTAAATCACTTATATTTTTAGTTTGTAATACTTTATCTCCTTCTCTAAATACTACATCATTAAATACAAATTCATCCTTATTATCACTTTTAGGATTAAAAATATTTTGAAGTTTATTATTTAAATTATCAATGCCATTAATACCTTTATACATTGGTACTAAAACTTGAACATTATTATATGAATATCCTTTTTCTATTGCTTTTTTACATAATTCACACACTAATGGTTCAATATTATTTTTACCAGTTTCTATAAAATTATAATCCCCTTTTTTCTCTTTATAATTATCACTTAATTTACCTTTTTTTATTTCATAAGCAAAATTTATTATATAAGAATCTTCCTTTTGCCTATATAATTCATTTAATTCTATAGTAGGCACTATATTTATATCTATTAAATCCTTTAAAACAGAACCAGGAAGTACACTCGGAAGTTGATTAGCATCTCCAACCATAATAATTTTAACATCATCTTTTAATCCATCTAATAAACTATTAAATAAAAATATATCTATCATTGATGATTCATCAACAATTACAAATTTAACATCACTTTTATTATTCTTATTTATCTGAAATGTATCTGTTTCTTTATCCCATTTTAAAAATTTATGTATAGTTTGTGCTTTAAAATTAGTTGATTCCATTATTCTTCTTGCAGCTCTTCCAGTAGGTGCTAATAAAACCATATTACGTATTAATCCATCATCAGTTAAACATTTAATCTTTTTGTATGATTCAACTATACCTTTTATTATAGTAGTCTTACCTGTGCCAGGACCACCTGTTATAATTGAAAAATTATTCTCAATACCAGTTATAATTGCTTTTTTTTGTAATTCATTATAAGAAATATCAAATACACTTTCCAAAAATGGAATTAAAGTATCTAACCCTTTAACCTCACTTTTCTTTTTATTTATTAATTTTATAACTTTTTCTGCTATACCACATTCAACATCATATATACTTTTTAAAATATATTTATCATCAAGTATTACAACTTTACCCATTTTATTTAATCTTAATATATGGTACTCAAATGTTTCTATTGATATATCTATACCTAAATACTTATAACACCTTAAATATATTTCATTAAATGATGAATAAGTATTACCACTACTTAAACATAAATCAAACATCGAATAAGTAATACATGCTTCTATTCTTCTTTCATCATCATTTTTTATATTATCTTTAAGTGCTATTTTATCAATTGTAATAAAGCCTATACCATTAACTTTTTCTATTACATCATATATATTATGTTCAATAGTCTCTATTGTTTTTTCTCTAAATACTTCATATATTTTTACTGCTTCATTTATATTAAATCCAATTTCTTGTAAATATAAAATTGTTTTATAACTTATTTGTTCTTTATATAAAATATCATATATTAATTTAGCTTTATCCTCTTTAATAGATGGAACTAACAATAAATTATTATAATCATCTAAAATTAAGTCTATAGTATTATCACCTAATTTTTCTACTATTTTAGTCGCCGTTTTTTCACCAATTCCAGGGAATAAATCACTTGATAAAAAAGATATAATACTATTTTTCTCCTCAGGTATAAGTGATTCATAATATACTACTTTAAATTGATTTCCATACTTTGGATGATTAGTGATTTCACCATAAAATTTATATTCAGCATTATCTATTAATTCATGAAAATTACCACTAAAAGTAATAACTTTATTTAAATAAATCTCATAATCTTTTTCATTAGTTTCTTTTACTTTAAAATTACCAACCATAAATCCACTATCAGATTTAAAAAATACAGCTTTAATATTTCCTTTGATATAAGAATTCATATAACCTCCTTATATATTTAATTTAACCAAAGTCATTCCGTCATTAAAATAACTAGTTTTATATTCTAAAACATACTTATTTTCCCTTAACACCTCATGCGTTATTTTCTTTATCTTTCCACTACCCTTACCATGTATTATTACAATTACTTTATTCTTTTCTTTTATATTATCACTTATAAAGTCATTTATTAATACACGTGCAATATCACATATTTCACCGTGTAAATCAAGAGTTGGAAAATTACTTGTATTAATTATTTCACTAAACATAATATCACTCTAACTTTTTAAAATTTCATATAAATTATAGCATTACTTTTGTATTTTTTATATAAATATTAATATAGTTTTAAATATTTTACTTAATAA
>HF990791.1:23457-37701 GCA_000436255.1 Clostridium sp. CAG:1193
TATTTTACTTAATAATTAACTAAATTTAAATTATATACATAAACTTATTAAAGATATAAAAAGAGTATACTTTATATACTCATATTTTTAAATAATATACTATCATTATAAAATTATTTATTTTTAATACTTAATAAATATTCTTTTATTCCTCTATAAGGAAGGAGTGCACATTTTTTTCTGCTTGGTTGTTTATATACTTCATCATATACAATTGCTTCACCAAGAATACTTTTATCATATTCTTTTTCATCTATCATTGATTCATAATTATTAATTATATTTAATGCTTCATCTATTGTTTTACCTATTAAATTTTTAATCATTATAGATGTTGCACTTGTACTTATCGCACATGCTTCACCATCAAATCTTATATCTTTAATTATATATTCATCTATCTTAATTTCTAAATCAATATTATCAATACATGATTCATTATTTACATTCTTTTTTACATAACCATCTTTATTTAATAGCCCTTTATTGTAAGGGGACTCATAATTATCTAACATTATAGTTCTTTTAATATTCGCATCCATTTAAATCACCTTTATAATTATATAACAAATATAGTTAAATGCAAACACTATATTTTTATAGGATTAAAGTCAATTTCTAATTTTATTTTACCAGTTCTATAATGTTTTTTTACTTCTTTTAATACTTCATAAAGCATATCTTTATTTTTATATTTAATAATACATTGAAACTTATAAATATTATTAATTTTTAAAGATATAGATGGACCTAAAACAGTATATGTATCATCTAAATTATTTTTAAGATAATCACCAACTTTGCCTATTTCCTTTAAACCAAGTTCATAATCACTGGTTAATAGTCTTATACTTACTATAAAACAAAATGGTGGATAATTTAACTGCTTTCTTATTTTAATCTCTTTATTGTAAAATGAAACATAGTCATGATTTTTAGATAATACAATTGAATAATGAAGTGGATTATATGTTTGAATTATTGCAATTCCTTCTTTAATGCTTCTTCCTGCACGCCCTGATACTTGTGTTAAAAGTTCAAATGTTTTTTCTGCACTTCTATAATCAGGAACATTTAAAGTAGAATCCCCATTTAACACAATTACTAATGTAACATCTTTAAAATCAAGTCCCTTTGCAATCATTTGAGTACCAAGTAATACATTATATTCTTTATTATTAAACTCTTCAATTATTCTTTCATGAGAACCTTTATTTGAAGTAGTATCCCTATCCATTCTTACTACTTTAATATTCTTAAATTTATCATATAATAACTCTTCTATCTTTTCAGTACCAATTCCTTTTAATACTAAATATTTACTCTTACAGTTAGGACACGTCTCAGGTTTATTAGTACCATATCCACAATAATGACACCTTAAAGTATCGCTCTTTTTATGATAAGTTAAACTAATATCACAATTTGGGCATTTAATAACATTACCACATTCATTACATATTATATAATTTGAATATCCCCTTCTATTTATTAATATCATTACTTGCTCGTTTTTACTTATTCTATCATTAATTAAATCTATTGCCTCTTTAGATAAAATACTATTACCCTTTTTTATCTCGTTTTTCATATCTACTATATGAACAAGTGGTAAAGCTTTCTTATTAACTCTTTCAGTAAGCTCACATAAATCATATTTACCCACCTTACTTCTTGCATAACTTTCAAGTGTAGGTGTAGCACTCCCTAAAAGTACCTTTGCATTATTATATTTTGATCTTTCAATCGCTATATCTATGGTTTTATATCTTGGATTATTTTCTTGCTTATATGTATCTTCTTGTTCTTCATCTATTATTATAAGTCCAAGATTTTCTAAAGGTGCAAAAACAGCACTCCTTGTACCTATAACTACTTTTATCTTTCCATCTTTTATTCTTCTAAATTCATCATATCTTTCACCATCAGAAAGAGAACTATGTAAAATAGCAATATCATCACCAAAAACACATCTAAATCTATGTATTAACTGTGTTGTTAAAGATATTTCAGGTACTAAAACAATACATGTTTTATTTTTGCTTATATATTCTTTAATTAAATAAATATATATCTCAGTCTTACCACTACCAGTAACACCTCTTAATAAACATACATTTTTATTACTATTTTTAATATAATTAAAAGCGCTCATTTGTTTTTCTGTAAGAACTTTTAAAGGCTCTTTTTTTATATCACTTATAAGTCTATACTTTTCAATTTTTTCCTCTTTTAAGATGCCTTTTTCAATTAATCCCTTTAAAGCATTCTTATTTTTAATTTCTTTTTTATTCACTAAATCATTATCTTTAAAAAGTTTTAATATATTAGCTTCAGAAATAGAAGCTTTATCTAAAAATCCTACTTTCTTTATAAATGTTTCATACTTAATATTTATTTTTTTGCTATTAAACTTAAGTGCACTTGGAATCATAGATTGATAACAACTCATAAGTGAACATAAATAAGTTTCACTCATAAAGATTCCTAAATGCATCATTTCAGCATTTAATATAGGCTCATCATCAATAACATCTATAATGCTTTTAAGTTCAAATTCTAGGTTATATTCATTTTCTATACCAGTTACTATACCATTTAATTCTTTTTTCCCAAAAGGCACAATAACTCTAATGCCCACCTTAATTTTGCAAGTTAGATTAGAAGGAACACTATAAGTAAATGTTTTATCTTCTAATGCATTTATTTCAATTAATACTTTTACAAACATAATTTCCTCCTAAAATAAATTATAACAAAAAAGAGTGCTGTTATAAAGCACTCAAATCATTTTATTTACTAGTAACATTAACTTTTACGGTTCTTGTTTCCCCAGTTCTAGTCCAACCTTTTATTTCCTTTTCACTACTCCATTTATAAACTTTGTTTGTAACTGTTTTATAAATAGCTTCAGCATTATATATATCTTCACTTTCTATAGTTTTATAACAACTATTTCCAGCTTTAGTATATCCTTTTTCACATTCATAAGTTACATCTTTTCTTGATACAGTAGTAATTATACATTTGTTTCCATCAAGTACACCAATTCTACATTTATAAGTAGGATCTTTAGTAATTACATCACTTGTAACACATTTAGTTCCTTCAAGAGTTCCATTTGCACATTTATAATTCTTAGTTGCATCTATAGTACTTTTTTCTTTTATTGTACATTTAGTTCCGTTTAATGTTCCATTTTCACATTTATAATTCTTAGTTGCATCAACATTTTCTATACATTTAGTACCACTTAATGTTCCTTTTGCACAACTATATGTTACTTTTGCATCTACAGTAGTAGTTTCAGTATATGTTTTTCCTCCTGAACATAAATACTTTCTAGTACATACTTCATAAACATATTTACCACTACTATTTTGATATAAATATCTTACTGTTGATGTTTTTGTTGATCCTGTGTTCATAGTGTTTTTTGATTCAACTTGTGAACAATCCCAATTAGTATAATTACAAACTGGATCTGTTGTAGTTGTTGTACTTATTACACATTTAGTACCACTTAATGTTCCTTTTGCACAACTATATGTTGCTTTTGCATTTGATGTAATCATACATTTTGTTCCATTTAATGTTCCATTCTCACAGCTATATGTTTCTTTTGCATCAACGACACTATTTTCTTCAATTATACATTTAGTACCACTTAATGTTCCTTTTGCACAACTATATGTTACCTTTGCATCAGTAATACTATTATCTAATTTAATACATTTACCCATGCTTGTAGCATATATATAACCACTTGCACAAACCTTAGTTGCATCATTTTTTTCTATATTTGTTTTTTCACACTTATTTATTTCTTTATTATATGTATATCCTTTTGGACAAGTTTTAGTAGCATCTACACTAGTACTTGTTGTATTTTTAGATACACACTTAGTTCCCTTTAATGTATAACCATCTTTACATACATATTTATCAATTAACTTTTCAGTAGTTATCTTGTAAAAACGATATTCTATTTTTTCAATAGTTGTTCCAGAATTCTTATTATCATCATTCTTTACTTCACAACTTCCATCTTTACATACATCATAACAACCAAAATATTCAATGACATAATCTTCTTTGCTACCACAAACTAAGTTAGTTTTAAATATATATTCACCATCTTTTTTAGTAACTTCTACATATGATTTTTCTAAATCACAAGTTTTTCCATCACTATCAGTGAAATTTACTAACATCTTATTATCAACCATTTCCTTTAAAGTAAGAACTTTCTTTTCTCCTTCTTTTTCAGGTAATCTTGATGTTGTAAAATATCCTTTTGCAGCATTAGTCATGTTACTCATGTTTTCTGTGAATATTCTGTCATAGAATGGATTTAAATTAGGCATTGGGAATAACCACATTAATAAAAACACAAATAATAAGATTAATAGTATTTTTACTACTAAATTTCTAAAAAAATAATTTCTTTCATTTTTATCTTCATTATACATAAATAATCCCCCTCTTTTTGTTTGGATGTGCCCTATTATACTCAAAAAATAAAATTTGTCAAGTTTTGTACACAAAAACATTAAAATTTGCCATTTAGTGCTTATATATTATATAATATTATTGGTGATAATATGAAGAAAAATAAAGAAAAAATAGAAAAAGAAGAAATTATTAAAGATATTGTTAAAGATAAAGAGGACACTGATATAAAAAATATGCCTAAAAAAGAGAAAATTAAAGAAAAAAAGAAAGAAAGTACTTTTTATAAGACATTATCAACATTTACACTTATATTAAGTATCGCATATTTAACATATAGTCTTCTTATAACAGATTCAATACTTACTAATATTATGAAAATATCAATACCATTATTCATTTTTGTAATATCATTTTCATTATTTATAGTTGCAATTAAAAGTAATGAAAAAACTTGTGTAACAGTAAGTTCAATAATACTTTTACTATTTATGGGATTTTATTTTCTAAATGATATTAATATAATCTCTCTTCCTCAAGAAGAAAAATTAATTTCATACGTAAACTCCCCATACAAAAACTTAAATGATTGGGCTAGTAACAACAAAATTGAACTTAATATTGAATATGAATATAGTGACACTATAGAAAAAGGAAATATAATAAGACTTGATGTAAGCGAAGGAACTTTAGTAAAAGATATTAAAAAAATAACTGCAACTGTATCAGATGGTCCAGATTATGACAAAATTGTAGTCGTACCAAGTATGATTGGTTGGAACATTGATGATGTAAGCAAATTTATAAAAGATAATCATATAATAGGTGTAATAATTGAATACGAATTTTCAGATGAAGCCAAAGATAATGTTATAAAACAAAATAAAAATGGTGATATAAGACGTGATCAAGAATGGATATTAACTTTATCTCTTGGTAATATAGAAGAATTAGAAAAAGAAATAAGTTTAATAAACTTAAAAGGAAAAACATTGTTTGATGCTACATTATGGCTAAAAAGGAATAATATAAAATATACAGTTGAATACGAATTTAGTGATAATATAGATAAAAATGTAGTAATAAATCAAAATATAGGTGAAAACGAAATAATTAACATAGATGAAACATCAGTAATACTAACCGCATCAAAAGGAAAAGCAATAGTTGTACCTAATTTACTTAAAATGAGCGTAGATGAAATAACAAATTGGGTTATTGAAAACAAATTGAAAGTTAATTTCAATGAAATATATGATGAAAAAGTAGAAACAGGAAAAATTATAAATGCTAGCGTTAAAGAAAACGATAAAATAGAAGCAAATACAACTATTACAGTAACTATTTCAAAAGGACAAATAAAAATGCAAAAATTTAGTTCACTTTATGAATTTAAAGAATGGGCAAATAAATATAATATAGCTTACTCAGAATCATATGAATATAGTAATACAGTAAGTAAAGGCTCTGTAATAAGTTATTCATATAAAGAAAATGAAATAATAAATCCAGATGATGTTATATATATAAAAGTATCACTTGGTACAGCAATAACAATTCCATCATTTATAGGAAAAACAAAAGCTGAAGCAACAACATTATGTAATAATTTAGGTATTAGATGTGTATTTAACACAGGTGGATATACACAATATAAAGCAAATATTATTTATTTTCAATCAAGAGCACAAGGAAATAAAGTAGCTAGTGGAAGTACAATAACACTTACTTTAAGTAAAGGTATTCCAGAAACAAAAGTATTATATATACAAACAAATTGGTTAGTAATTGGAAATGCAGATGGTACAATATCATCACTAAAAAAAGAATTTGCAAACAACTTCCCTGGAGTTAATTTTAACTTCATAAAAGTAAAAGATAACACATTACAAAGTGGCATGATTCCAAAAAACTCCCCAGCAAACTATGGTACATCAGTAAAACAAGGACAAACATATACAATATATGTAGTAAGTAATTAATAAATAAGAAAATAGACTGATAATATTACTATTATGAAGTCTATTTTTTTAATGCATATTTAATAAAATAATAATAAGAGTAAATTTGAACTAAAACTATACCATAAACATGACAATAAAAAGTCCATACACTACAAGTATAAACAGAACCATAACTAGAATAGTACCCACATTATTGTACTACCAAATACACCTATTATTTTCAATAATTCATTATTAAATTTTACATAGTTATTTGGATTAGACTCATATCTTTATTCTCATCACCCATATTATTTTTCTTAAGTTCATTTATAGTTCTTGTTTCATCTCATTATATAAACTTGTAATTTAATCACATAATGACAAATCATCTATATATTTAAATGTGTTATATCCATTATCTTTAGATACTATTACACATCCAGTCATTTTTTCATTTGTTTTAGGATTTGTTATATCAGAATCTATATACTTATTATTTGCTAATTCTTCTAAAGTTATTTTTGTACCGCTTGAAGTTTGATAATAATAACTTTTTGCAGCATTTTCAATTACATTAACAATATTATTATATTGTTTTTCTTTTTTGTTATTTATGTTTGATTTTACCCCGGGTAATACAAGTATAGCAATAACCCCTAATACTGCAAGAATAGCAACTAATTCTACTAAAGTAAATCCATTTTTCTTTTTCATCATATCCCCTACTTTCATACTAAGTATACAATAAATAAATAAAAAAATAAAGAACCAAATGTTCCTTATTTTATAGTTAATTCTATTCTAAATCTTGCATTTTCATTTAATTTTAATGAATAATTTCTATCTTTATATGAATTTGATTTTGGTAATTCTCTTGCAAATATATCTATAAGTTCACCATAATCTTCTACATTTGATGTCGTTTTTATATATATTGCATATGTGCCTTTTTCAAGTGAAGTTAAATCAATACTTTTATTAAACCATGCTCTTGTTTTATCTAAATTATCAGGTACAACAAGTGTTATCTTATAATCCCCATTATCTACATAATCTAAATCAAACTCATATCGTTTAAATGTGTTTATATTTTCAAATATTATCTTTCTTTTTACATCTTTTTTAGTACTATAATCTCCACCTACATTAAATGAAGTACCAGATATTTTTAAGTTACCATCTTTTAATTCTATATTTTGATACTGATTAAACATATTATCAGAAGTAGGTCCACTTTCATAACTTATAAGTCCATTATCTCTTATAAAAAGTTCAATAGGTATTGTTTTTAAATAATAATTAGTCTTAAATTCATAGCCTCTTCCTGATTCATCTTTATATTTATTTACTATATTAAGTGCTAAAACATTACTTAGTAGTTCTTTTGACTCATAACCTTTTCCTCTTGCTCTTATATATAATGTATAATTACCCTCTTTAATTTCACTAAAATCTAGTAAGCCATCAAACCAAGAATATGTATAATCATGTTTATCATTATTACTTACTGTAAATGGTATATTTTTTGAATCAGTTATTCTATTAAGTGGTAATTCATAAACATCAGATGTATTTTCATTTTCTAAAACTAAATCATAAGTAAAAGTATTTTTTAAACTATTATCAATGCCTTCTATCGCAAGATAACCCTTTATATTAACTTTATTAGTTTTCTCATCAAGAGTCAAATTATCTAATCCAAATATACCATCTTTTCTTGTATATATATCATTAACACTATCATCCATTAGTGTTATATATGAAGAATGTATATACACATAATCATTTTCCCAATCATATATATCATCAATAGTTGCATCTCTAATTACAGTATCTCCTCTTTCTTCACTTTTATCAATTAATGCATCACTTTGAATTTTATACCATATATCACTACCATTAATATTTTCACCAGATACTCTACCCAATACGATAACAGGTATATTAGAAACATTGAAACTAGCTGATTTTAATTTATAAATCGTTTTAGAAGATGTATTTGGTTCACTTTTTACATCTACTACTTTATCACTTGTCTTAATACCAATTGTATATTTATTATAATCAACATTATCAGCAAAATTATCTAGAAAATAATATTGAGATGCAATTTTCTCTCCCCAGTATGGATCTGATGCATATTTTACATTTATACCACTACCTTTATTTCCTAAATGTGCCCCGTGATATCTATCAATTCCATCCTTAGTTTCAACAAAACCAGCATTTATATAATAATACGCATGTCTATAAATTCCATCCGCAACAGTTTTATATCCACTAGCAGAATCCATTACAGAAGAATCATATGCATTATGTCCAAAAAGATTATTTTTAGTTTTAGCAAGATCACTTGTTCCCCAGCCACTCTCTCCAATAGCAGTTGTAAAAGAAATTACTGCATTAACACCATATTTATTTTGCGCATCAATAAAAGTTAATCCTTCACCATATAATGCAGATTTATCCTTTGAAGTATAGTTTCTTGATTCTAAGTATTTATCAAAAGTATCACTACTTATATTTGTCTTACTTCTTACTGGTAAATACATATAATAATTATAATATGGAACTTTATTACTTGCTCTTTTAACACTTTCTTCTCTATAATCATTAGTCATATCCTCTATTGAAGTATAAAAATAATTACCATCATAACTATAATACTTAATTGTATTTCCCTTTTTATCTTTAGATTCTAAATAACTTGGTGCCTTACCTAATGCCATACTAGTTGAATAACAATTATTAGCTGTGATTTTTTTTGATAATCTATGAACCAAAATACCATCATCAGTAACATAATAATAACTTGGGCTTTTAACTGATACTAAAGGAACAACGTCATACCCAGTATAAGTACTTCCATTTAAGCTTAATAAAGAATTAATCCATCCTATTGCACCAGACATTTTAATTTTTGCTCTAGATGTACCATTATTATAATCAATAAATGCTGCATCAACACCACCAAAATATCCATGCCCATTTATATAAGTATAAACACTATTGTTTGTAGCAGTTGTATATACATAAGTTGTAGTACTAGTTGTTCCTGTTGTATTTAAATCAACTAATCCATATTTACTATACAAAATTTGATTTACATATTTTCCTCTTTTATCTTTCCTTTCACCTATAATAACCAATGTTTTACTATCTACATCGCTTAATTCATTTAAATGTTTATAAGCCTCACCATAAGTATTAAAACTTTTTACATATTCTATATTAGAATTATCATACGTAGATGTATCTATATTGTTGCAACTAGTAGTATTATTCTTATCAAGAATATATGCAACATGAAAAGAACCACTACTAAATGTATAATTAACATCTGCAAAAACATCTATAAAAGGCATAATGAAATCAAATAAAAAGCAAAATAACAAAACAAATGTAATCTTTTTCATATAATCACCTCGTAATTATAATATACATACTAATTATAACACTTAATTAAAAACTTTCAAAATCATAGAGGTATTATTTACACTTAATATGTAAAATATATAAATGAAATTTAGCTTTTATTGAGTTAAAATACAATTTAAGTTATAATTATAAGAGTATGTAGGAGGCAAATATGAAAAAAATCAAAAAAAGAATTAAAAGCAAACCAGTACTTATTTCAATTATAATATTTTTATTCCTTTTCTTACTTAGTTCGGTATGCTTGATTTATTCAATATTAAAAATTTCTAACATAGAAAATATACTGCGTTATTTAGTAGTTATACTAATACTACTTATAGTAACGTTTAATATACTAGAAGTCTATAAACTAATTTTCAAAGGGAAAACACCAGGTATATTATTATTCGGTTTAGTTCTTCTTATACTCTTTACTATAGAATCCTATACATGTGGAATAATAAATGGAATATACACTTCAATTGACAACATATATAAAGATAGTCACACATATGAATCTAGTGTTATAACTATGTCAAGCAATAATTTTAAAAAGATAAGTGATGTAAAAAGTTCAAAAATTGGAATTATTAGTAATGAAAGCAGTATAGACGGATACACAATTCCAAATGAAATCATTAAAGAAAACAGCCTAGAAAAAACAAATGAAGTTATTAAATTCGATACGGTTAGTGATGTTGTACGTGCTTTATACAAAGGAGAAATAAATGTTGCAATAGTATCTTCCACATATGACTCGATGCTTGCAAATGTTGAAGGATACAATAATATAAAATCAGAAACAAAAGAAATATATTCTAAGACTAAAACTGTGAAAAAAAGTGATACAACTATAAAAAAAGATGATAATGACCCATTTACAATATTAGTTTTAGGAGTTGATACTATATCAAATGATATAAGTAATGTTACATCATTTAATGCAGACTCATTAATGCTAATTACATTTAATCCAAAAACATACAACGCAACTATCTTAAGTATTCCAAGAGATACATATGTACCAATAACTTGTATGAATAATTCCCCATCATCTAAAATTACTCATTCTGGTTGGTATGGTGAAAAATGCGTTATAAAAACAATTGAAGATTGGATGGGAATAGATATTGACTATTATGTTAAAATTAACTTCTTAGGAGTTGTAAACTTAGTTGATGCTATAGATGGAATTACAGTAGATGTTCCATATAGTTTCTGTGAACAAAATTCAAATCGCAAATGGGGTAAAAACACAGTATATGTTAAAAAAGGAAAACAAACAATAAATGGTGAGCAAGCACTTGCACTATCTAGAAATAGACATCCAAATGGTGATGTATGTGGTGCTGAATGGGGAAGATATAATAGTAATGACATTATAAGAGGTCAAAACCAACAATTAGTAATAAATGCTATTATAAACAAAATTACCAAAAATATAGACCTTAACAAAATCAACTCAATACTAAATGTAATTGGAAAAAACATGGACACGAATATGACAACAAACGAAATGTTATCTTATTACAATTTAGCAAAAAACATTGCACTTAATTCACTTAATGATAGCGATAATGTAATAACATTTGAAAGACTTTATTTAAAAACATATGGAAAATATTTATATGATCCACTACTAAAATTATCATTATCAGATCAAATATATTATAAAGATAGTTTAAATGCTGTTTTAAATGAAATGAAAATAAACCTTGAGACAGTTAAACCAGAAATGATTAAAACATTCTCATTCTCAGCAAAAACTCCATACAAAGAAGAAAAAATTGGTGAAGGTATATTTAATCAAAATGATATTAAAACCGTACCAAGCTTCAAAGGAAAAGATAAAACAATCGCATTAAATTGGGGAAAAGAAAACAATATAAAAGTTAATATTGAATATGAAGAAGTAGAAACTGGTACAAATGATTTTGTGTTATCACAAAGCATTCCAGCAACATATATATTTAGCAATATCAAACCAGGAACAGAATTAAATATAACTGTTGCCAAAGTAAAAAAAGAGAAAAATCCTACAGAAAATAATAATAACATACAAGATAAAAACGATGGAAATTTAGATTATCCAACGGAATAAAATAATAAAAAGTAGTTCTATTTTTAAAACTACTTTCAAAACTGATACACAAATATCAGTTTTTATTTATATCTCTTGTTATATTACCCGCATATTTTTATATTTATAATAAGTATCATTACAGGGTTTTAAAAAGGATAATTCACAAGTTACTTTAACTCACTTAATTATTTCTATATAAATATTTCCACTTTAACAACCATATAACCTATTATTTGCTTTTTTAATATTCTTATATTTTTAAAGAAGATACTCATCCAAAATTAGTTTTTCTAAATTATTAAAATAATAAACTTTATCTAATCTTTTCATACAAAAAATGACTAAATTAATTTAATTTTTTATTTTTTCCCAAGAAAAGTCTTCATCTTCCCTTCCAAAATGTCCATAACATGCTGTTTTAAAATAGATTGGCTTTAATAAATCAAGTTCACGTATAATATTATAAACAGAAAAATCAAAATTATTATTAATATATTTTAATATCTCTTCATTTGTTACTTTAGATGTATTAAATGTCTCTACAAATAATGATATTGGTTTAGATATACCTATTGCATAAGAAACTTGTATTTCACACCTACCGGCTAAATTATGTGCAACTACATTTTTTGCAACATACCTAGCATAATATGCAGCACTTCTATCTACTTTTGATGGATCCTTACTACTTAAACATCCGCCCCCAATTCTAGAATAACCACCATAAGTATCACATATAATCTTTCTTCCTGTAGTACCACTATCACCAAATGGACCGCCCACTACAAATGAACCACTAGTATTAATTAAAATTTTAGTGGCATTATCAATTAAATTTTTAGGTATTACTTCATTAATTACATTTTTTATAATATAACCTCTTAACTCTTCAATAGATACACCCTTTTTATGCTGACTAGAAATAATAATTGTATCTACCCTATTTACATTACCATCTACATATTCAATTGTAACTTGTGTTTTCCCATCCGGTTTTAAAGGTGTATTTACATCACATTTTCTCACATCTGCAAGTCTTTTAGCTAATTTATTTGCAAATACTATTGCCGTTGGCATAAGTTCTTTTGTCTCATCACATGCATAACCAAACATTATTCCTTGATCACCTGCACACGTTATATCCTTTTCAACAGCATCACTTATTTCCTTTGATTGTTCACTGATTTTAGTAATAACATTAAATTCTTCATCATATCCGATTTTTCTAATAACTTTTTTTGCTATACTTTCATAATCAATTTTTGCAGTTGTTTTTGCCTCGCCATAAATAAGTACTAAATCATCTTTAATTGTAACCTCAACTGCCATTTTACTTTTTTCATCTTCCTTTAGTGCAGCATCTAATATTGCATCACTTATAAGATCACATATCTTATCAGGATGTCCCTCTGTGACCGCCTCACTTGTAAAATAATATTTTTCCATAAATTCCTCCTTCTTTAGCTTTTATCAAAAATAAAAACTCTTAAGAAAGAGTTTAATAATTATAAGTATCTTTCTTATCGATATTAGCAGTACCACCTTACTTACTTTAGCAGGTTGGTATGAGTTCATCGAGCTAATTCTCTCCCTCATTCTTGATAAAAGTTATACCTAAATTGTACATTTTTATATTTACAATGTCAATATTATTTTGTATGCAATTAGAAAAAATGCATAGTTTTAAGTTTATGTATAACTTTTATCAATACCTTATTATGTCATATAGTTATTTTTTTATCTTATTGATTTTCCTTATATAGACTATTCTATTCATTTGCAATTACATAATTTTATCTATTATTTAATTATTTGTTAATATTAAAATTTTTATTCTATATTAATTTACCAGCTTTTTCATATAAAAAATAAATTTTTTAGGGGAATTTTTAAAGTTTTCTTCTATATATTTATTAGGAGGTTTTTAAAATATGAATAAGAACGAAATAATATGCACTACTGAAAAGATGGAAAATTACAAAAATAATGAGGAAAAAAGTTTGTGTGAAAAATCATCAGATTTAGAAAAACAAACATTGGAAAAAATTACCAATTTTAACTTTTATATTGAGAATGAAGAAGATATGATAGAAAAAATGAAAATATTAAAAGAAAAGTTCTTAAAAATAAGTGAAGATAGATTTATTAAAGGTATGCATACTGGATATGCAAACGCCGGAAGAACTTTTGAAAATTTAATAGGACTTAGCAATAATAAATTTGAAATACCAGATTTCTATGGAATTGAAATAAAAACAAAGAAAATATTTAAAGACAATTATATTCATCTTTTTAGCTCAGTTCCAGATGGAGAGGGATTATTTGAAACAGAAAGACTTGTAAAAA
>HF990792.1 GCA_000436255.1 Clostridium sp. CAG:1193
TATCTTATATGGTAGTGTTATTACTTATTGTGATATAGAAAAAAGTTAGAAAGAAAAATGAATATAAAGATATGTCATTATAAGCAGTTGTTGGTGCGGTTGGAGTATAATTATTCCGTGTCAAGAGTAGTGGGTGCAAATAAAAATAGTTTGATATGGCAGAGAAATTGAAAACAAAGAAAAATGATTAAAATATGAAAAATATAATATAGATGAATATAAGTTATAGGAGTTTTATGAAAAGATGTAGTTGGTGTAATTTAAATAATCCAAAATATGTAGAATACCATGATAACGAATGGGGAGAATTTAAAACAGACGATAAGTATTTACTAGAAATGCTTATTTTAGAATCGTTTCAGGCAGGTTTAAGCTGGGAATGTGTATTAAATAAAAGAGATGATTTTAGAAAATGTTATGATGATTTTGATTTGGATAAAATTTGTAATTATGATGATAATAAAATAAATGAATTACTTCAAAATAAAAATATTATCAGAAATAAATTAAAAATAAAGGCGAGTATCAATAATGCCAAAATATTTAGAAGCATTAAAAATGAATATGGAACATTTTATAATTATTTAAAAAATTTTACTAATTATAAAGTATATTATGAAACGGGTTTTACTCATTCTATTTTATCAGATAAGATATCAGAAGATTTAATAAAAAGAGGAATGAAATTTGTAGGTACAACAATTATATATTCATACTTACAAGCAATAGGTATTATATATTCACATGAAAAATGTTGTTTTAAGTATAAAAATGTAAAAATGAGACTAGCGGTTATTACGGATATTCATGGTAATAAAGAGGCATTAGAAAGCGTGATAAATGATATAAAAAAAAGGGATGTAGATAAAATAATTTGCTTAGGAGACACTATTTCTTTAGGTCCAAATTCTAAGGAATGCTTAGATATTATTATTGATAATAATATAAATATGGTATTAGGTAATCATGAATTATACTCTATAAAAGGCTCACAAATTGATGATAACATTGATGAATTTGAAAAAGAATATTATGAATATGTAAAATCATCTTTAACTGAAAAAGAGATTAATTTTTTAAATACATGTCCACTGTATTATGAATGTAACATAGATTATAATAATTCATTAAACTCAAAGAAAATAATATTTTCTCATTACTTAATAAAAGATATAAAAGAGCCTTTTCCTTTTGAAAAAACTCATTTAAAAAGTGATATTAATTTATGGAAAAAATATAATGATGAAAATATTATATATGTTGTTGGGCATTTGCATAATTCATTTGATGAAAATGAGGTTTCAGGTATAGTGGGTGATTATATAGAAGATATAAATGCTTTAACTAATATATATATTGTAGATAGTTTAGGATGCAGGACTAATGAAGATACATCATACTTTTTAATTGAAATTGGTAAAAATATGTGTTTTAGTAGAGTCAAAGTTAAATATGATAGAGCTAAATTTGAAGAAGAGTTAAAGAGGGAATACAAAGAAAAAGGAATTATTAATGAAATTTTCTTTGGCATAAAGAGTAGTAAACCATAAGTGTGTTTTAATTTTTTTATATTGCTGATATATTTTTATTGGAGGGTGAATTATGGATCAAATAAAAATTGGTAAATTTATATCTGAAAGAAGAAAAGCATTAAAACTTACGCAAGAAGAACTTGGAGAAAAATTGGGTGTCAGTAAAAATGCAGTTAGTAAATGGGAAAGAGGTTTAAATCTTCCTGATAGTGGTATTTATGTCTATTTATGTGAAATTTTGAATATATCTTTAAATGAATTGTTTAAGGGTGATTATATTAAAGAATGTGAAATACAAAAACAATCTGAAAAAAATATTTTAAATATATTACAATTTAATGGTATTAAAAATAAAAAATATAGATTACTTATTATATTAATTTCAATTTTACTTTTAATTGCAATAATTATATTAAGTAAATTTATACTTATAAAATATGGATATGTTATGTCTGATAATTTAAAATATTCAAAAATGTATATAAATAAAGAAGATATAAAAGGAAATGTTGATATTAACTTTTTTGGTTATGAAAATATTGATTTTGATATAGGTGCGAATAAATATGGATATGCTGTATTTAAAAATCCTAAAAAAGCATTTAAAACTCTAAAAAAAGAATATAGTGATGGTATAAAAATAATTCAAAAAGAATTTAAGCTGCCACCACTTAATAACTTCACATATAAAAGTTATAAAACATATGGTTGGCAAGTAACTACTGGTACTCCGTCTTTGAAAAAAGAAGCCAAATTTGTTACATTATTTTTAGATATTTATGAAAATAGTTTTAATTAAATATAAGATCTTTTATGTTATAATTTTTATAAAGAAGGTGATCTTATGAAATTTGAAAATGAGATAACGGTTGAGGTTGATACTAATTTAGATAATTTAATTTTACTTTTAACTAAACATAATTTTAAATTAAAAGAAAAATATAGTTGTAAAGATATTTATATGATTCATAAAAGTGAAAAAATAAATAGTAATTATTTAGAACTTTTAAAAAAGTGTGTACTCGTAAGAAACTTAATTTTAAGTAGTGGCGAAAAGAAATTACTAACTTACAAATATAAAGAGTATGACGAATATAAAAATATAATTAGACAAGCAAAATTAAATTTAAATGTAGATGATATAAATACATTAGTAGAAATACTTAAATTGGTTGATTTTATAGAATTAATTAAAATTAATGATGATATTCTTGTTTATTCAAATGATATAGATGAGATAAATATTCAGTGCGTTAATAATAAGCATATTTATATAGAGACAGAAAGTAAATGTAATTATATTGATAAGATATATAAAACAATCGATATGAAAAACGTAATTAAAAAATATAATATTCCAATTAAAGGTGAAAATTACTTTGTAAAAAAAGCAGAGAACGAGCTTAAAGAGACTTATCAAAATAGTTAAGGAGTGAAGAAATGTTGGATGCAATAAAAAGAGCAATAATAGTAATAATAGGGGTTATATTGCAATTTGGTTTTTCAATTTTACTTAGGTTCTTCTTTAAAGAACATATTATGTTTGTTGGAGTAATATATTGGTTAATTGGTGTATTAATAGTTTTATGGATTATAAAAAATAGTACAAGATTAAGTAATGATTTACCTTTTATAATATTAACTTTATTATTTCCTATTTTTGGTGCAATATTATTAATTACTGTAGGGAAAAGTTATATTAAAAATAAACTATTAAGGCAAATTATTAAAAAAGAAAAAGAATATCAAATGTATTATGTAGAAGATGAATTAGTAAAAAAAGAAATATATGATAAAAATTTAGATCAACTTAAATTTATAATGGATTATGCAAAGTATCCAGTTAGTAAAAATAATGATATTACTTACTATAAATCAGGTGAAGAATTTTATCCTGAATTTTTAAGTGAACTTAAGAAGGCGGAGAAATTTATTTTTATGGAATACTTTATTATAAATAAAGGAAAAATGTGGGATGGCATACTTAATATTTTAAAAGAAAAAGCAGGTAATGGTGTAGAAGTAAGAATAATATATGATGATATGGGAAGTCTTGGTATGCTTAAAGCTAATTATGCAGAAGAATTATCTGGGTACAATATAAAATGTATATCATTTAATAAATTAAGTCCGTTTAAAGGAATATTTATGAATAATAGAGATCATAGAAAAATTACTGTTATTGATGGTAAAGTAGCATTTTCTGGAGGATTAAATATATCTGATGAGTATATAAATTTAATAAATGTTCATGGATATTGGAAAGATAATGCAATAAAGATTAAGGGAAATGCAATTTGGAATTTAACAGTAATGTTTTTAACTATGTGGAATGCAAATCTAGATGAAGATGATGATATTTTAAAATTTAAGCATAACTTTAATAATAAAAAGGAAAATGGATATGTTGTGCCATATGCATCTAAACCATTAAATAAAGATATAATAGGTGAAGATGTATACTTAAATTTAATAAATGAATCAAAAAAATATCTTTATATTTTTACACCATATTTAATAATTGATACAGATATGATTAATTCTTTAACAAGAGCAGCAAAAAGAGGTGTAGATGTAAAAATATTAGTTCCAGGTATTCCAGATAAGAAAATAGTGTATTTAATAACACATTCATATTTTGAAATATTAATAGACGCTGGTGTACAAATTTATACATATACACGAGGATTTATACATGGTAAAGTTTTTGTATCAGATGATATAAGAGCAACAGTGGGTACTATAAATTTGGATTATAGAAGTTTATATTTACATTTTGAAAATGGAATATATATAGAAGATAATAAAGAAATAAATAAAATAAAAGAAGATGTAATAGATGCATTAAAAGAATCTCATTTAGTATCAAAAAAAGAAGCAAAACCAAAACTATTAAAGGGAATATTTGAAGCAATACTAAGAATTATTGCACCTATGTTTTAATGGGTTATAACTGTGACCTAAATAAAAATTATATTGCTTGTAATTAAAATATATTTAAATTATAATTAATATATAAAAAGGAGTGTTTTTATGAGTTTAAGTGATACAATAAAAAAATTAATAGGGAAAAAGGATGACCCAACAGTTTTAGCAGAAAAACGTAGGAAAAATAACAATGAGTATATAAAAAAATTAGGAATAGCTTGTTATGAAAATCTACCTTTAAGAGAATCTAGTTGCGAGGTTAAATTAAAAGATATTGATTCAATATGTAAAAGAGCAATTACATGCATGATTTCTATTACTTTTGTTTTTGATATTGAAAAAATTGGTTATGATGAGGCTAGAAAAAATGCTATAAGTGATTTAGAAAAATATAATATTACAAATAGTTTATTAGAAATAGAAAAAAAATTATTTGAAAATAATTATGATGAAAAAACAAAAATAAATATAATGTGGAGTTATGAATGTTATTGGTCTTTAGTATGGGCACTTGGATTAATTGATGATATTAAAGATGCTAGTGGTATTTGTGACTGCAAAAAAGCAGGAAGTATTGTTTATGATTGTAAAGATTATGATGAATTTAAATCAAAATGCAAACTTAGAGATATTGAAGAGATATTAGATATGTTAGATTTATACTATCGTTATCATTGGGCTTGTGTAGAAAAAAGAATAAAACCAGATACTATTATAGGTTCTCTTGATGGTGAAGTAGTATGGGAAAGAAGAAGAGGCCTTGAATGGCTTGTATCAGATATGGAAGACTGGAATAAAATTTCATTAGATACTTAATAGAAACCATAAAAAAATTTATAATTTCTTTATATTGTACTAATTTTATATGAGGGATATTATGTTTAAAAAGAAAAATAGTTATGAACTAGATGTGAGAGGTATTACTTTTTGGAGAAAGAAAATTAGTGAAAATAATACAGAAGTATTTGTTAAAGACTCTTTAAATGAACCCTTTATACTTTATATAGATAAAGTAAAAGATGATAATTATTATGATTTAGTTACAGGAAGACTTTTTGATATGGAAGATATGGGAAAAGATTTTCTTTTAACTCCTAGCAATATAAGGGTACCTAAAGAGAAATTAACTAAAGGTGATAGGGATAAAGTAGTTTCTGTACTTGAAAATAAAAATAGAGAAGAATATATTAATATATCTGAAGGTATTATTTATGATAGCCATTTTTGTAATATTATTTCTTCTAAATATGGTTTAGATGTTATTCCTGTTAATTTTGTGTATGAAGAAATTAGGGAAACTAAAAAGATATATAATGATAAAAATAATACTAAATGCAAAACTTTAAAGAAGAAATAAAATAATATTATTTATAAAAACTAAAAAAATTAAATGCACAAACTGATACTAAGGTATTTAGTTTTTTTATTTATATGGTTAACAAATAGTGATATGGCTAATTACAAAATATAGAGCATGATATGTACTTGTTAGAAGTTTTAAAAAATGTTTGATAAAATGTGAAATTTATAATAAAAATATTAACATTTTCATTTGAAACATTTGTTTGATATGATATAATATATAAATAGAAAGGAATATTCAATGTGTAAAATTGGTTTAATTTACTAAATTTATTATACGCACTACAATTTAGTAGGATTTAGGTAAAAAATAATGGAAGCTCTGGATAAAATAAAATATTTTAAGCACATTTTCAAGAAAATGCTAAAAAATTAATGTGTAGAGTTTATTAAAAATCACAAATAAAATTTGAAAGGAGTTAAACTATGATTCAAATTAAAGAGAACATAAATGATGTGACCGAGTTTAATTTGTTATATGACTCAGTTGGCTGGGGAGCATACGATAAGAAAATAACACAAAAAGCAATGAGAAATACTTATTATTCAGTAAGTATATATGATGATAAAAAAATAATTGGGTATGGTAGACTTATTGGTGATGGCATTTGTTTTATGTATATTCAAGATGTAATGGTTATACCAGAATATCAAAACAGAAAAATTGGGACACTAATTATGGAAAAGTTAATTTCAAAAATAAAAGAAATAGAAAAGTGCAATCCAGATATGAGAACTTATTTAGGTGCTTCAAAAGGAAAAGAAAAATTTTATGAAAGGTTTGGATTTATAACAAGGATTGATGCCGGATTAGGTTCGGGAATGATTTTAAAAAATAAATAATCATATTTTATTAACTTTTATTGATTATAGCAGTAAGATGATGGTATAGATGTCTGAAAAGGACTTTAGACAATCATAAATATAAAAGATGGAATTATTAATATTTAACTATAAATTGATATAAAAAGAAGGCAATAACATTATGAATATGTATCAAAAAAGAGAAATGAGAAAAAATAAAAAAATGAACGCGGATACAAAAAGTTTACCATCAGAGAGTATAAATTGGTAAAGTACGACTTATATAAACTCTCTTTAAAACTCTTATTTTAT
>HF990793.1:0-1455 GCA_000436255.1 Clostridium sp. CAG:1193
TAGTATAGTATTATTTGATGAAATAGAAAAGGCTCATCCTGATGTATTAAATTTATTATTACAAATACTAGATGATGGTAGATTAACAGATTCTAATGGAAGATTAGTTGATTTTAAGAATACTATTATCATAATGACATCTAATATTGGTAGTGAATACATATTAAATGGTGAAGACGATAAGGTTGAAGGAGAATTACATAAATACTTTAAACCTGAATTTATAAATAGAATTGATGAGATAATTGTATTTAAGAAATTAACTAAAAATGTACTTTATGAAATTCTTGATAAAATTGTTAAAGAGATTGAAGGTAGATTAAGTGATATAAATATTAAGATAGAACTAGATAATACCGCTAAGGATTATTTTGTAAATAATGGTTATGATGAGTTTTATGGTGCTAGACCATTAAAGAGACTTGTTAATAAGGAATTAGAAACACCACTTGCAAAGTTACTTATTAATGGAGATATTCATGAAAATGATACTTTAATTGTAAGTTATGACAATAAGTTAATAATTAATAAAAAGAATAGTGACTAATACTATTCTTTTATGTTATATTAAGGATGGAGGAGTTATGTTTAATACTTTACAAAATACTTTTTTAGATTTTTTTGGAGAACAAAATGATATTAAAGAAATGAGCGTTAGAGAGTTTTATAATTCTCTTGATAAAAATAGTCTAAATAATATTATAGTTACTTATTACATATTATCGAAAAATGAGGAGGATTTAAAAGACTATATTGGTTATAAACCCAAAAAAAGTGAAATGATTGATTTTATATGTGAAAACTTAAAAGAAATAATTAAATCTTGTTTAATAAACAGTGAATTAGATACTTGTAATGAAATTCTATCTATTGCAAGTAAAAAGGGAATAAGAAAGTTTGATGATGGTAATTTTAAACCATTGCTTTCAATTGTTGACTTGAAATTAGGATGTGTAAAATATGATAAGAAAACTAAAAAAATGTTAGTTTTTATTCCTGAAGAAATAAGAAAGAATATTATTCGTATATTTAAAGATGATAATATTATTGAGTGTATTAAAGAAAATGATAATTTAGGTAATATAATACTAGGAATAATGTCTACCTATGGTGTAATTGAACTTGATAGATTGGCAGAATTATTAGAATTAGATAGTAATTATTTGCTTGAATATATTCTAAGACGTAAAGTATCAAATGAAATTTGTGAAGTTTGTTACAATAATGGTAATATTTTAGTTGGTTCACTTGGATTAGATGAAAAGTTTATGTTAGATTTAAATGAAATGCATAAAAAATATAATATTAGAAAATATTCATTAGATGATTATAAGAAAATAGAATGTGGTGAGTACTTAGAAGGCTTAAGACCTTATAAAAAATTATTTAAATATTTGAAAGATGAATATGGATTTAGTAATCCCGATTTGATATTATTTAGAGATATGATAGTTC
>HF990793.1:1597-2751 GCA_000436255.1 Clostridium sp. CAG:1193
GAAAAAATGATTAAAGATATTTATAAAGAATATCCTAAGTGGGAAAAGTTTGGAAATATTTAAAAATATATTGTTAGTGTAATTAAAATGTGCTACAATTTTTATGGAGGGTAGGTGATAGCGAATATAATTTATTTTAGTAATTATTTCGCTATTACCTTCTTTTATTTTGGAGGCACTTTTATGGGAATTGAAGATTTAGATTTAAAGAAGTTTAAGGAATACACAAGAAAGGAAAGAACATGTAATGAAGTTTGTTCTAAGTTTGGTATATCAATTTTAGAATTTAGTTATTTAGTTAATAGACTTAAAAAATCAGGTATTAATATTATCGTATCTGGTTATGGTGAAGATGCAACAATATTAAATCTTGATGAAAGAAATTTAAATGGAGATAATATATATACTTTAAATAATGATAAAAATGAATTTAATGCACTTATTATTTCTGATACTAGATTAGGTTCTAAATATCAACAGTTATCTAGACTTAATTCAGCGTATTTAGAAGCACATAGACAAGGTATTGACACAGTTATTCATTGCGGTGATTTGACAGAAGGATTGTATGGATTAAAAAATCCATATTATCAAACATTATTTGTAGATACTACTGATGACCAAATTGATTATGTTGTTGAACATTATCCATATATTGAAGGTATGCAAACATATTTTATAACGGGTGATCAAGATGCAACTCATACTGCTATAAATGGAGTTGATATTGGTAGAATAATTGATAGTGAAAGAGAAGATATGACTTATTTAGGTAATATGAGATGTACTATGAATATTAATAAAATGAAAGTACTTGTCCAACATTTAAAAGTTGGAGCATTTGATAGGGCTAAAACAATATCATATAAGCCACAAGAATCAATTTATGCAATGCGTAGCGAAGAAAAAGTTGATATCATTTTAGATGGTCACATTTTAGCGTCTCAACAAATGACTGAAAGAGGTATGAGAGAGCTTGCAGTACCTAGTATAGTTGCAACAACACCTAAAATAAGAAGTAGTGCTATTCCTCATAATGTTGGATTTATTCTTATGAGAACAACTCTTACAAAAGATGGAAAACTTAAAGATTTTGAAGCAACATTTTCACCTTTTTATCAAACAGATAAAGATGATTATTCAAGAACAAAAGT
>HF990794.1:0-5007 GCA_000436255.1 Clostridium sp. CAG:1193
ATGGAATGTGTTAAAGGAGAAATACCTGGACCAACAGAAACAGCAGCACAATATTTTGGCTATGAAGAAAATGCAATTGATGAAGTTATAGTAAAAGATAAAGATAAGTGTGTTTCATATCTACAAGGTATTGGTGGAACAGAAGAGCAAGCAAATACATATTGCAGTGGAGAAGCAGTTAATGGCACAACATTGAAAGATGCTGTACAACTAGGTGGAATTCCATCAAGTGATTATGCAACTGCAGGATTAGAAGTAACGTATGGAATATCTATAACAGGATATAATGTAGGTACAAGAAATATAATAGTAACAGATAAAGATAAATGTATATCATATTTAACTACAAATTCAGACAGAATAAGGTTGAATGAAGAAGAACAACCTACCAGTTTGTGTACATCAGCCGAAAGTGAAGTGGCATTATTAAAAGTGACATCACGTACATTAGATGAATTAGTAGAAGAAGGCTCTATACCGTCAAAAGATTATTTATTAGCAGGATTAAAAGTAACATATAAAAATGGTGGAGGAACAGATGTAGTGATACCGAGTTTGATAGATGGTAAGAAAGTAGTTGCAATTGCAGATAATGCATTTACGAGTGCTGGAATAATACCTACAACTATAAGTAATACTAAAAAAATATCAGTGTCATATTTATATAATGATGAGAATCAAATTATTGCAACACCACTTGGGATGGATACTAGAAAAGGTTTAGGGATAACTTCTGTAGTAATACCAAATACAGTTACAAGTATAGGTGATGGGGCGTTTATGAGGAATCAACTTACGTCATTAATAATTCCAAATAGTGTGACAAGTATAGGTTATGAAGCATTTAGTAGTAATCAATTAACATCAATTACATTCCCATCTACACCAATTACAATTGCTTCTAGTGCTTTTTTGAATAATCCAATTACTGATGATGAAAACTATACTTATCCTGATAATGTAACAATTAAATAATAAAAAGCTTCTTTAGTCTAACTAAGGAAGTTTTTTCTTGAATAAATAATAAATTTATGGTATTCTTATATATAGAATAGGGGTATAGATATGAAGAATGTTTTTAAAGTTGCTTTTATGTCGGTTTTACTATTATTTGCAGTAAAAGTAAATGCTGAACCTGCTAATGATTCTTTTATTGATGATAATTTATATAAGTGTGTAATTGACTCATATAATATTGGTAAGGAAGAGTATAAGAATTATAATTATAATATTAGTATTGAGGAGTTAATTACTATTACTAAGTTGGATTGTAAAGTATACTCTGGTTTGATTGAGAATTTGTCTGGATTAAATAAATTAACTGGTCTTAAAAGTTTAAATATAAGTGGGAATACTTTTTTAGGAGGAAACCTTAATTTAAAGATTGGTGGTACTGGTAAACTTAAAAGTAATATAGTGCTTCCTCCAGGATTAAGTCTTACTGATATAACTTATTCTTATAGTGTAGATGGTATAGTTAAAGTAGAAAATGGGGTAGTAACTGCTCTTAAGGGTGGTACTACATATGTTACTATGACTGCTAAAGTAACTGGTAATGAGATTAAAGAAAAATATTTAGTTTCTGTTGCAGGTAAACAAACTACACATCCACCTACAACTTCTGTAAAAAAAAGCAATAATGCATATCTAAAATCCCTTAGTGTATCTAATGCAGAAATTGATTTTAAAAAAAGTACTTTTGTTTATTCTTTATTTGTACCTAAAAATATAAGTGAGGTTACTATAAAGGCTAGTCTTGAAGATAGTAAAGCTAGTTTTGTAAGTGGATATGCACCAAGGAAGGTAACTTTAAAGCAGGGTGCTAATACAGTATATATCAAGATTAAAGCTGAAGATGGTACTATTAAAACGTATACTCTTGGTATTACAAGAAGTAACGGGGAAGATACTAATAATTTACTTTCTAATATAGAATTATCTAGTGGAGAGATTGATTTTAAACCTGAGGTTACTATATATACAATTTCAGTATCTAATGATGTAAAAGAGTTAAAAGTAAATGCTAAAGCCACATCATTGCTTGCTAAAGTTGAAGTATCTGATACTTTATTAAAAGTTGGTGAAAATAAGATAACTATTACTGTTACTCCTGAAAGTGGAGATAAAAAAGTATATCAGTTAATTGTAAATAGGGAAGAGTTTGATTCAAAGGATAATTATTTAAAGAGTTTATCTATTGATGGATATGATATAGATTTTAAAAAAGATGTATTTAATTATGAACTAAGTATTAAAAATGAATCATCTCTAAAAATAAATGCGGTTAAGGAAACGGTTAATAGTTCAGTAAGTATTATTGGTAATAAAGAGTTGGTAAATGGTTCAAAAGTAATTATAAGAGTGACTGATGTAGATGGTAATATAAGAGATTATACAATTAATATTACTAAATCTGTATTGTTTGATTTATCATATAAAATGATTATATTGTTTGCTGAATTTATAATTATATTAATACTTTTATTAGTAATTATATTTAGACCTAAAAATAAGGGTGTAAAAAGAAATAATAGAAATATAAATAGACATGGTGGTAATGGTAGAAAAATAAATTTTGTAAATAATAAGGTATGTAGAAAGTGTGGAGCGATTAATGATCCTCTTGCAATTGTTTGTTATCTATGTGGAACGGAATTAAAATAAAAATGGAGAAAAAATTCTCCATTTTTTATATTGTTCTTATACCCTCAATATCATTAGTTAATTTATCAATAAATAATATACCGTTTAAGTGATCTAATTCATGTTGGAATGCAATTGCTAATTCTTCTCTTGCTCTTATTGTTATAGCACTTCCATTTATATCAAATCCAGACATTGTTACTCTTGCATATCTTTTAACATATCCGTCAGTCTCTCTATTAACGCTTAAGCAACCTTCGCCAGTTTCTGCACATATTATTTCTTCTGAATGACTAACCATTTTAGGATTTACTAATATGTATGTTTCAAATTTTTGTTCTATATCATCTTCTTTAGTTACTTCATATACAACTACAAAATACCTTTTATTTATACCAAGTTGTATTGCAGCCATCCCCATTCCAGGTCTTAAACCTTCTTTTTCTGCTATATCTTCTATTTGACTATTAGTTAAATAAGTAATCATGTCATCAATAGCTTTTAAATCTTTTTTAGAAAGTGGAAATGTAGCATCTTTGCTAACTAGTCTTAATCTTTTATCTTTTTCATCTAATATATCATTCATTTTTATCAATAGTATCACCACCAAACATGCATATTCTATCACAGAATGTGGGTATTTACAACACTAATTTCTTAATGAAAAATCTATTTAGTTATTTCCAAAAAATCTTGAGCCAATAACTATAACTAAAAGAATGAATAATACTAGTATAATAGCAGCACCACTACCTATACCGCCATATCCGTAATTAGCGTATGGATAATTATATCCACCACAACCTGGTGCTCCATAACTATATCCACTATTATATCCATAATAATACATAATACACTCCTCCTTTTCTACTATAGTTTATTACTTACCATTGTAAACTGTTATATTATTAACCTAAAAAAATGAACAAAAAATAAAAAATATGTTAAAATGTATATGATAGGTGATTGTATGATAAAGTTATTTAGAAAACTTGATAAACCATTATTATTTGTAACTATTTTTATGTTTTTGTTTGGATTAATAATGATTTTTAGTGCTTCATATGTAAAAGCAATAACATCTTTAGGGAATGCATATTATTATTTAATAAGACAAGGTATAATTTTAGTTGTGTGTTTTATATCATTTTTAATTTTAATAAAGTTTCCGATAAAGTTATATAAAAAGTTTTATAATTTTATAATAATTGCTACTATAGGACTTTTAGTTTTATTATTCTTTTTTGGTACGATATCTAATGGTGCGAGAAGTTGGTTTTCACTTTTATTCTTTAATTTTCAACCCAGTGAATTTGCTAAAGTAGCAATAATACTTTATATGGCAACTTATTACGATAAATTTAAAAATAATAAAGATGATTATAAAATAGCACTATTTCCATTTATATTTATAACTATAATTTTTGCACTTGTTGCAATGCAACCGGATTTAGGAAGTGCAATTATAATATTTATGCTTGCATTTGCTATATTCTTAGGTGTTCCTCTTATGCCCGAGGTTAAAAAGAAAACAAATAAGATAATAGCATTTACTATTTGCTTTGTTTTAGTACTTGGATGTGTGTTATTATTAAGTGGTAAAAGTGGTTTATATGAATATCAACTTAGAAGATTTAACTTTTTAAATCCATGTAGTAGATATACTGAAGTAGGTACAGGTTATCAGGTATGTAATTCTTATATTGCTATAAATAATGGGGGATTATTTGGTGTAGGAATAGGTAATAGTACACAAAAATATTTGTATTTACCAGAATCTTATACAGATTTTATATTTCCAGTTATAGTTGAAGAATTAGGTCTTATTACTGGTATATTAATCTTATTAATATATGGATATATAATTTTTAGAATACTTAAACTTGCAAAATCAACGTATACGTTAACGCACGGCCTTATATGTTATGGTGTAGCTGCATATATATTTGTACATATATTTATTAATTTAGTAGGTATTCTTGGTATAATGCCTCTTACTGGAGTTCCTTTACCATTTTTATCATACGGTGGTAGTTATGCCCTAAGTTTAACTATTGCACTTACTTTAGTACAAAGAGTTAGTGTTGAAACATATACATTAAGGCAAGAAGAAAGATTAAAAACTAAGATAAGAGAAATATAAAAACACCTTATGGTGTTTTTATTGGCGCATTTAATTCATCTTTATAAGAACTATTATTTTTGAGTGAATATATAGCATTTACTTTATATTCAAAACTTAATATATCTTTATTATTTTTATAATTTGAAATTAGTGGTAGTGTTAAATGCTTTTTAACGCTATTTAAATATTTAAGACCAGTATTATTAAAACCAAGAGGCCTTATATAATTTTTAATATTT
>HF990794.1:5063-20666 GCA_000436255.1 Clostridium sp. CAG:1193
TATATATAAAAGTATTCTTTTAATTCTACTATAAGTATATCTTTTTGTTTTAATTTTTAAAATAAGTTCTTCTAAATTATTTGATTCATTAATATATTTTTTAATTCTTTTATCTAACCCTTCAATTACATCATGATAAACGTTTATATCATCTATAGAAATGATTTTATATTTTAATAAATCAAAGTAATCATCTATAAATATAGGGTTATTTAGATATTTTAAAGTACACTTTGGTACATAATCATTTATATCTTTTTTATTTTTTAAAGCTTCTCTTATACCACTAGCACTTCCACTTTCTAATAACTTATTATGATAATTATTTTCTCTTTTAATAGATACTGGTTTAATATTATAATTATTTTTTATAATGCATTCTATATATGATAATGCTAGTATATCATTTGGATTAACAATTTCTTTTTTTGTAATATGTGATAGTGCTTTAGACGAAGATTTAGGATAGCTATATCCTTTTTTTAAATATTCTTTTAATATATCGTTATATTTTGGGTTATTAATTTTAGCTTTTACTATATCTATAAGTAGGTTAGTATCATCTAATTCACTTCCAAAGATAAGCGTATCTATTTTTAAATCATTAAGTATTTCAAGTGCACCACTTGCAAAAATATCAGCATTATTTATTCCGTAAAATGTAGGTAGTGATATAACTAAATCCACATTGTTTTCTAGTAATATTTTAGTTTTATCCCATTTATTTATTAAAGATGTATCTGCTCTTTGAGTAAAATTCCCATTTAATATAACTATTAAAATAGAATCTGGATATATTTTTTTTATCTTGTTTATTTGATATAAATGTCCATTATGGAATGGGTTATATTCTGCAATTAAGCCAATTACGTTCATTAGTATCCGAATGCTCCATCTAAAGTTTCATCGTTTTTTATAAATTCTTCTACATCAATAATAGTATACTTATCTTTAGTATTTCTTATAACGATTTTTTTAATTCCAGCGTTTATTATAGTTTTTTTACACATTGCACATGGTCTTGCATCTTTAACATATTCACCAGTATTATAATCTTTACCCACTAAATATAAAATAGAGTCAATTAAATCTCTTCTAGATGCACTTATAATTGCATTTTCTTCTCCATGAACACTTCTACATAATTCATATCTTTCTCCTCTTGGTATATTTAATTTTTCTCTAGTACAATAACCTAGATCAACACAATTTTTTCTCCCTCTTGGAGCACCATTATATCCAGTAGATATTATTTCATCATTTTTAACTATAACAGATCCAAAACACCTTCTTATACAAGTACTTCTTTCAAGTACACTTTCTGCTATATCTAAATAGTAATTTTCTTTATCAATTCTTTTCATATTACTTCACCTCGTAAATATATTAACATAAAATACTTTCTAAATCATCAAAAATATGGTATAAATTAATTAGGAGGGTGTATGGACTTTGAAAGAATGCAGGAAACAAATAGAATAGCTATTAAGTTTGGTACTAATGGTAAGATAGTTATTAGAAAAGAAAATATGGATAATCATGATTTATATTTGGTTGATTTTTCTTCAAGCACTAAGATTGAAGGTGTTAGTTTAGGAAGTGATGCATTAGTATTTTTAGATAGTATGAATGTAAATAAAGATAATATTACTTTATCTGCTTATGTAAGAACTAATGTGTGTGAAAAGGAAGTATATTTTGTTAATAGTAGTGGATATATAGATACTATGTATAGTATTTTTATAAAAGAACCTGAAGAAGATGATAAGGAATTTGATATTAGTATTTCTATACAAAATGTAGAAAAAATTATACCTGATATGGATATGTTAAATAGTATGATTAAAGAAGGAATTATTAAAGATGATGAAGGAAATTTAGGTATGTATGGTATATATGCACCTAAAATAAGGGTTATCAGGAGGTAGTTATGTTGTATGATAAGACAATGAAAAAAACTGGAAGAATAGAATTAAAACTTAAAAATGGTAAAACTATTTTAATTTCTATGGTAGGCTTAAAAGAAGGAGATGCATTAATGGTTAGATTTAATGATAATTTTTTATCATCTAATAAATTTTTATCATTAAGTGGAGAGAAAGTTAATGCTTATAAAAATTCTTTTGCTACATGTCATAATATGGTTTTAAATAATGATGATGTTACAATGGGTACATTTATATATCCAGAGTTAAGAATTACAAAAGATGATGGAAAGAGATTTGCAATATCTGGTTCAAGTGATGAAAAGAAGTATACTATATTAAAATATACTGATGTAGAAGAGATTAAAGCTGATAATAGATTATGGATTTTACTTTTAAATGCAGGTATAGTAACAGCAGAAGAGGATGCACTAAAAAGATATGAGATGCTTCCACGTTTTAGAATTTATGGTAAGGATGAAAGTGGTAAAAAGAAAGTTAAAATATATTTAGGATAGTTTTAGTTGCATATTTTTAAAAAAAAATGTATAATTTATGAGGTGGTGCATTATGTTAGATTTAACTAAACTACAAAATAGAAGTGTTAATGAACTTAATTATAGCGATACAATTACTATAGATAAATCTATGTATGAAAATACAGATATTAGAAATTTAAGTGATGTAAAAGTTAATGCACATATAAAAAGAGTTACTGACTCTTCTTATAATATGTCACTTATTATTGATGGTGTGATGACACTTCCATGTTCAGTAACATTAAAAGATGTTTTGTATCCATTTCATATTGAAACTGAGGTAAAAATCAGCAATGATGATGAAAATTTAGAAGAATATGTAAAAATTATTCAAAATAGTATTGATATTCTTCCAATTATATGGCAAAATATTGCTTTGGAGATCCCACTTAAGGTTGTTTCAGATGATGTAAGTGATACACCTACTAGTGGTGATGGTTGGAAATTAGTTAGTTTAGATGATTAAAATAAGGAGGGATAGTAATGGCAGTTCCATTTAGAAAAATAAGTAAGACTAGAAAAAGAATGCGTCGTACTCATTATAATATTTCTGCAAATGGTACTACAAAATGTACTAATTGTGGTGCAATTATAAGACCACATAGAGTATGTACAGAGTGTGGATATTATAAAGGTAAAAAAGTATTATCAAAAGAAGAAGCAGCTAAATAGTAGTTGTTTTTTTGATTTTTTCATTAATTTAGCCTTAAATTTGCGAAAAATGTTGAAAAAGTGTATTTTTAGTGCTATAATGCATGTGAATTTATGTTTGGAGGGAGGGATAAGAATGTCTAAGACTGTTGTAAAGGGAAGTTTTGAAAGCTCATTAAAAAGATTTAAACAACAAGTAGCTAAAAGTGGTACTCTCTCTGAAAAAAAGAAAAGGGAACACTTCAGTAAACCAGGGGTTTTAAGAAGAGAAGCTAAGAAGAATGCTATAATTAATAGTAGAAAGCAAAATAGAAAAAATAGAAATTATGACTAGGAGGATACCTTGCTAGATAAAATAACAAAAGATATAGTCGATGCTATGAAAAATAAAGATACTTTAAAGTTATCGACATTAAGGCTTCTTAAAGGAGCAATTGATTTAGAGAAAATAAATAAGAAATTAGATACTATTTCTGATGAGGATATAGTAGTAATTATTAGTAAACAAATTAAAACTAGAAAAGAATCTATTATTGAGTTTGAAAAAGGAAATAGAACAGATTTAATTGATAAAACTAAAAAAGAAATAGAAATATTATCTAGTTATATGCCTGAACTTTTAAGTGAAGAAGAGGTAACTAAAATAATTGATGAAGCAATTGTTAAAGTTAATGCATCTACTATAAAGGATATGGGACTTGTTATGAAAGAAGTTTCAGCTAAATTAAAAGGTAGAGCAGATATGTCTTTAGTAAGTTCAATAATTAAAAACAAATTAAATTAGACTCATTTATGAGTCTTTTTTTTCATATGTTTTATTAGGTGATATATTGTGTTAAATAAATTAAGAAATTTTATTGAACCATCTAGTTTAGAAGTACACATATATAATAGTGGTGTACATGTATTAAATTACACAATAATATCAAATTTTACTTCAAAAAAAGTAGATTTAAAAAGTAATAATAAGAATGTAAGTGTTATAGGGGAAGATTTAGTTATTTCAAGATTGCAAAAAGATGAAATATTTATAACAGGGAATATTAGTGAAGTATTATTGGGGTGATTATGGAAAATAGATTTTTAAATAAACTTGATAAAATAATTGTTGTAAATATAAAATCTAGAAATATAGATAGGTTACTTAAGAATATTTATAATTTAAATATTTCAATTTATAATCTTGTAAGAATTAATTATAAAGAAATTAATATTACTATAAAAGAAAATGATTTAGATAAAATAAGAAATTTAAGTGTATTAAACGAAGTAAGCGTTATAGATTATAAGGGTAAAATGAAGGCTATAAATAAAATGAAGATTAATCGTTCGTTTATTTTTTCTATAATTATTGGCGTTATTTTATTAATACTTTTATCTAATATGATTTTTACTATAGAAGTATCTCATACGGATAATTATTTAAAAGAGTTAGTATTAAAAGAATTAAATAAATATGGTATTAAAGAGTATAGGTTTAAAAAAAGTTTTGATGAACTTACTGATATAAAAAATAAGATATTAGAGGATAATAAAAAGATAATTGAGTGGCTTGAAATAGAAGTATCTGGTACTAAATACATTGTAAAAATAGAAGAAAGAAAGATAAATAATAAAAAAAAAGATAATACGTATCAGGATATAATCTCTACTCGTGATGCAGTAATTAAGAATATAGTCGCATCTAATGGTGTTGTTGTTTGTGATATTAATGATTATGTTAAAAAAGGGGATACATTAATAAGTGGAAGTATTTATTTAAATGATACCCTAAAAGGTTATACCAAAGCAGAGGGAAAAGTTTATGGAGAGGTTTGGTATACTATAAGTATAGAGTATCCAGTATTAGATGTTATAACTAGTGAAACTGGAAATAAAAAAACTCTTTATTCAATCAATTTTTTTAATAAGAGTATTACCCTTGGTAAAAAGTATAAAAATAGTAGTAAAAAAAGAGAGTATATATTTAAAAATAATATACTTCCAATAAGTATTACTAAAGATATTTTTTATGAGACAGAAAAAATAGATGGTATATATAGTGAAGGAGAGGTTTTGCTTAATGCAAGAAGTTATGCAAGAAGTAAAATTAAAGAAAAAATACATAGTGATGAACATATAATTAGTGAGAAACTCTTGAAATATAGGGTAAATAGTAATACAATATATATGGAAGTTTTTTATAAGGTGTATGCTAATATAACTGGTGAAAAAAAGATTATAATTGAAGAATAAGGAGGTAAATATGCTAAAAGAAGTTGTTTATCAAATATTTGGTGGAGCATGGCCTATGATTGTAATATTTACAATTATATTATCTTCAATTAGAATTACATACTTAATAGTAAAAAAACAAAAACTTGTACTTTATAAAGAACTTACATATTTATTATTTGTAATATATATTTTAAGTTTATTTTATATAGTAACATTTCAGGATGATAATTATGGTATGTCAAACTTTGTACCATTTAGAGAAATGCTTAGATATAAAATAGGTTCTAAATTATTTTTTAGAAATATAGTTGGAAATATACTTTTATATATGCCTTTAGGTTTTTTTGTAACCGCATATATTGATGAGAGAAAAATATTTCCAACTATGATAATCTCTTTAATAACAACAATATCTATTGAACTTGTTCAGCTTGTTATTGGAAGAGTGTTTGATATAGATGATATAATACTTAATCTTTTTGGTGGATTTTTAGGTGCATTAATATTTACTTTATTAGATAAACTTAAGGACAAGCTACCAGATATATTAAATAAGGAGTGGTTTATGAATATGATTATGATTTTATTGTTACTTTTTGCTGTAGTATACTTAACTAATTTAAATGAATATTTTTATGATATGGTGAGTCATGCTTAATATTGAATTTTCTAATGAAACTAATAATAAATGTACTCATGTAAAAGAGTTAAAAGGATTAATAAAGTATGCGGCAAAATATATGAATGTAGATAATGTAGAGTTTGGTGTAATATTCGTTGATAATAAAAGAATACATGAAATAAATAAAGAATATAGAGGCATTGATAGAGAAACAGATGTAATAACATTTAGACTTGAAGATTATGAAGAGGTTATATATGATAATATAAAGGTATTAGGTGATATATATATTTCACTTGATAAAGCAAAAGAGCAATCTATATTATATGGTCACTCTTATTTAAGAGAACTTGCTTTTTTACTGGTTCATGGATTTTTACATTTACTAGGATATGATCATATGAAAAAAGAAGATGAGGAAGTTATGTTTAAATTACAGGAGGATATATTAGATGGATACGGGATCAAAAGAGAAAGCAGTTAAAAAAACTTTAATTGAAGATCTAAAAAAACGTGATATGAATGTTAGAAGTATTGCAAGAACAGTAAGAGTATCAATTGAAGGAATTATATGTTATGCTAATGAAGGAAAAAGTATAATTTTATATTCTCTTTCTGCAATAATTGAAATAATTTTAGGATTTTTATTCCATGTTAATGGACTTGAGTGGATATTAATTATATCTATTTTAGGAGTAATTCTTGCTGTAGAGTTATTAAATACAGGAATAGAAAGAGCGTGTGATGCGATTACACTTGAATATAATGAAATGATAAAACATGCTAAGGACTGTGGGAGTGCTGCTACATTTGTTATATTTATAGTTGCAGTAATACTTAATATAATTATATTTGCGCCCAAAATAGCATTACTATTTTAAGGAGGATTTATGAAAGAAAAATTATTAAATTTGTTAAATAATGCAAGAAGTGATTTTTTTCATTTCCCAGTAAGTTCAATAATTGTTACAAATGATGGGCGTGAGTTTTATGGTGTTAATGTAGAAACTTCTAGTCCAGCAGCAGGTGTATGTGCAGAAAGGAATGCTCTTTATAATGCAATTAGTAATGGTGTAAAAAAAGAAGATATAAAAGAAATACATGTGATGAGTAATAATGGGGTATATCCGTGCTTTATATGTAGAGCATCTTTAATAGATTATTGCCCACTTTCTACTAAAATAATTGTTTATGATAAGTTAGGTAATACAAAAGAAGCTATTTTAAAAGATTTATGTACACATTCATTTAGTAGTGAGGATTTATTATGAGAAGTGGATTTGTAAGTATAGTAGGAAGACCTAATGTAGGTAAATCAACATTACTAAATACAATACTAGATAGAAAAATAGCAATTGTAAGTGATAAGGCACAAACTACAAGAAATAATATAATGGGTATTTATCATGAAGATGATGCTGAAATTATATTTATAGATACACCAGGAATTCATAAACCTAAACATAATTTAGGTAAAGCATTAAATAGTAAAGCATATTATTCAATTAATGATGTAGATATTATTTTACTTGTAGTAGATATATCTTTAAATTTAGGACCTGGAGATAAGTTTGTAATTGATAAATTAAAAGATATAAACAAACCTGTAATACTTGTTTTAAATAAAATAGATAAAATAAGAAAAGAGACAATATTAAATAAAATTAATGAATATAAAGATTTATATGATTTTTGTGAGATAGTACCTGTTTCTGTAATTGATAAGAAAGATGTAAAAATACTTATTAATGTAATTAAAAAATATTTAACTGATGATATAAAATATTATGATAATGATTACATTACTGATAAACCGGCTGAATTCTTTATTTCAGAATACGTAAGAGAAAAAATACTTAATTATACTAGTGATGAGGTTCCTCATGCGATTACATGTGTAACTGAAAATATAAAATATGGTAAAGATTCGGTTGAAGTAGATGTTTTAATAATAGTTGAAAGAGATAATTTAAAGAAAATAATTGTTGGCCATAATGGAGAAATGATTAAGAAAATTGGCATTGAATCAAGAAAAGATATAGAATCTTTGCTTGGTAAGAAAGTATATTTAAATCTTTTTGTTAAGACAATAAATAAATGGAGAGATAAAGAAAAATACTTACTTGAATTTGGTTATAAAAATAATGAATAAAAAATAATATAAGTGTCCACCATTAAATAGAAAGGGTGGACATTTATGACTAAAGAAGAAATGTGGAATTTATTTAAAAAGACAGGGAATATTACATATTATTTGAAATACAAAGAAATGATTAAGAAAGGAAAATAATATGAAGGATGTTTTGGGTATTATTTTAAAAGAAAGAGATTATGGTGAATCTAGTAAAATACTAGATCTTTTCACTAAAGAATATGGAATAATTGGAGTGATATCTAAAGGATCAAAGAAAGTTAAAAGCACACTTAGTGGGGTTTCAACTAAAATAACTTATGGAACATTTCATATATATTATAAAGATGGAAAACTATCAACTTTAACTAGTGTTGATATTATAAATCCTTTTGTTAATATAAAAAAAGATATATTAAATATTAGTTATGCAACATATTTATCTGAACTTACTTTACAAGTAGCTAAACAAACAAGTGCAGTAAGTGAAATATTTGATTTATTAATAAGTGCACTTGTTAAAATAAATGATGGATATGATCCGCTTGTAATAACTAATATTTTAGAACTTAAATATTTAAATTATTTAGGAGTAAGTCCTATATTAGATAAATGTGGTAGTTGTGGGAAAGTTGATAATATACTTACATTATCCCCATATAAAAATGGTCTTATATGTAATAGATGTAGAACTAATGAAAAAATAGTTAATTTAAAAACCATTAAATATATAAGGATGTATTATTATCTAGATATATCAAAAATAACTAAAATAGAAATGGATTACAAGATTAAAAATGAAATAGATGATTTCCTTACTGAATATTATAGTGTTCATACGGGATTATACTTAAATTCAAAAGAATTTATAAATGAGTTAAAAAAAGTTAATATATATGTATAGAAATAAGTTGACTTAAATTTAGTTTTGACTTATACTTTACTTATATTTTATTAATGCGATGATGAAGGTGGAGACTTCTAGCAATAAACAAAGAGAGATTCATAAGAATAAGTAAGGTGGAACCGCCCATAAAAGGGTCCTTACATTTTTAGGAATCTTTTTATTTTTTTTGGAGGTATTTATTATGAAAATGGAAGATATGGTTAATTATTGTAAACAATATGGTTTTATATTTCAAGGAAGTGAAATATACGGAGGACTTGCTAATACTTGGGATTATGGACCTCTTGGAAGTAGGCTTAAAAATAATGTTAAAGATGCATGGAGAAAAAGATTTATACAAGAAAGAAATAATAGTTATGAATTAGATGCTGATATATTAATGCATCCAAGAGTATGGGAAGCTTCTGGACACGTTGGTGGTTTTTCTGATCCACTTATAGATTGTAAACATTGTAAAATGAGACTTAGAGCAGATAATTTAATTGAATCTTTTGATGAAAATGCACATCCTGATTTAATGAGTGAAAGTGAAATGATGACTTATATTAGAGAAAATAAAGTGCCATGTACTAAATGTGGGCATTCTGATTTTACTGATATTAGAGAATTTAATCTTATGTTTGAAACTAAAAGAGGAGTTACTAAAGATTCAAAAAGCACAATATATTTAAGACCAGAAAATGCCCAAGGAGAATATGTTAATTTCTTAAATGTATTAAGAAGTATGAGATGTAAGTTGCCATTTAGTATAGGTCAAATAGGTAAAGCATTTAGAAATGAGATAACTCCCGGTAATTTTACATTTAGAACTATTGAATTTGAACAAATGGAATTTCAAACTTTTTGTCATGAGGGTGATGATGAAAAGTTATATGAATATTTTAAAGAATATGGTAAAAAATTTTATATGGATTTAGGTATAAAAGAAGATCATTTAAGATTTCATGATCATGAGAAGTTAGCATTTTATGCTAAAAGTGCATGCGATATTGAATATAAATTCCCATTTGGTTTTGGAGAGATTAATGGTACACATAACAGAACTAATTATGATTTAAGTAAACATACTGAATTTAGTGGTGTTAAACAAGAATACGTTGATCCAGTTACTAATGAAAGATTTATTCCATATATTATTGAATCTACTTATGGATTAGATAGAAGCGTTTTAGCATTCTTATTTGAAGCATATACTAATGAAACTTTAGAAGATGGTACTACAAGAGAAGTATTAAAACTTCATCCATACTTATCACCATATAAAGTAACAGTATTACCACTTGTTAAAAAATTACATGGAGATAAAGCTACAAAAATAACTGAAATGTTATCAAAATCATTTATGACTATGTATGATGAATCTGGCTCTATTGGAAAAAGATATAGAAGAAGTGATGCAATTGGTACTCCATTTTGTGTTACAATAGATGATGAGACTATAAATAATAATACTGTAACAATAAGAGATAGGGATACTATGAAACAAGTTACTATAAGTGTTGATGATATAGTTAATTATGTATCAGATAGAATTAAATTTTAATATAAAGGATAGTTTATCTATTCTTTTTTTGATATAATAGCGATAGGTGATTTTTTATGGATATAAAAAATGTTAGAAATTTTAGTATAATTGCACATATTGATCATGGTAAAAGTACTCTTTGCGATAGAATACTTGAATATACTGGTGCGATAAGTGAAAGAGAAAAAAAAGACCAACTTTTAGATTCAATGGATTTAGAGCGTGAACGTGGTATTACAATTAAACTTAATGCAGTTGAAATAAAATATAAAAATTATTTACTTCATTTAATAGATACTCCTGGGCATGTTGATTTTACATATGAAGTATCTAGAAGTCTTGCTGCATGTGAAGGTGCTATATTAGTTGTAGATGCAACACAAGGAATAGAGGCTCAAACTATTGCTAATTTATATTTAGCTCTTTCTCATGATTTAACTATAATTCCAGTAATTAATAAGATAGATTTACCTAATGCAGATGTAGATAGAGTAAAAAAAGAAATAATTGATAATCTTGGATTTAATGAAGATGAAATACTTTTAGTAAGTGCTAAAAATGGTATTGGTATTGATGCATTAGTAGATGCAATAGTAGGTAGAATACCTGCACCTAAAACTGATAGTAATGTTTTACAAGCATTAATATTTGATAGTGTTTTTGATCCTTATAAGGGCGTAATTATATATACTAGAGTATTTAATGGAAGTATTAAAGTTGGAGATAAAATAAAAATGGTTGCAACACATGCAATATATGATGTAGTAGAAGTGGGTGTAAATACCCCATTTCCTAAAACTAAAGATGTACTTAATGCAGGAGATGTTGGATATATAACTGCATCTATTAAAAGTATAAGTGATGTAAAAGTAGGAGATACAATTACGCATGAAAATGAAGTAGTAGAGGCGCTTACTGGATATAAAGAAATAAAACCAATGGTATTTTGTGGTTTATACCCAATTGATTCAAAAAAATACTTAGAACTTAAAGAAGCACTTTTAAAACTTAAATTAAATGATGCTTCATTAAACTTTGAACCAGAAACTTCAAAAGCACTAGGATTTGGTTTTAGATGTGGCTTTTTAGGAATGCTTCATATGGATGTAATAGAAGAAAGAATTGAAAGAGAGTTTAATATAGATTTAATTGCAACAAGTCCAAGTGTAGTTTATGAAGTAACTCTTACAGATGGTAGTGTTACAATGATTGAAAATCCAACAAAACTTCCTGATAGAACACTTATTAAAGATATAAAAGAGCCATATATAAAAACTAATATATTTACACCAAGTGAATATGTAGGATCAATTATGGAGTTATGTCAAGATAAAAGAGGTACTTTTATAAATATGGATTATATAGATAGTAAACGTGTTAATATACATTATGAAATACCTTTATCTGAAATTGTTTATGACTTTTTTGATAAATTAAAAAGTTATACAAAAGGATATGCGTCTTTTGATTATGAATTTATTGGATATAAAAGTTCTAATTTAGTAAAGATGGATATATTATTAAATGGTGAAATAGTAGATGCTCTAAGTACTATAGTACATAAAGATTTTGCATATAAAAGAGGAAAAGTAGTAGTTGAAAATCTAAAGAAAATAATACCAAGACAAATGTTTGAAGTCCCTATTCAAGCATGTATTGGTAATAAAGCAATTGCAAGAGCAGATATAAAAGCAATGAGAAAAAATGTACTTGCTAAATGTTATGGCGGAGATGTAACTAGAAAAAGGAAACTGTTAGAGCGTCAAAAAGAAGGTAAGAAAAGAATGAAAACAGTAGGTTCAGTAGAAATACCTCAAGAAGCATTTTTATCAGTTTTATCAGTAGATGAAAAATAAATTTGTAAAGTAGTGTAAAAAACTACTTCTTTTTTTTATTATTATGTTATACTAAATGTGTAAGTTGGTTTTGGAGTAGTGATAATATGGTGTCAGTATACATTCATATTCCATTTTGTAATAGCATTTGTACGTATTGTGACTTTTGCAAATTAAAGTATGATAAAAAATGGATAAATGATTACTTAGATAGTTTAAAAGAAGAAGTAATTAATAATTATAAGGGTGAAGATATAAAAACTCTTTATATAGGCGGCGGAACCCCTTCTATATTATCTATAGATGAGTTAAATAAATTATTTGAAATAGTTAATTTGTTTAAACTAGAAAAACTAGAAGAATTTACTTTTGAATGTAATATTGAATCAATTACTAACGAGAAATTAATACTACTTAAGAAAAATAATGTAAATAGATTAAGTATAGGCATTGAAACATTTAATCCTAAGTTTTTAAAATTATTAAATAGACATCATACTAAAGAAGAAGTATTTGATAAAATTGAACTTGCTAAAATGATTGGATTTAATAATATAAATGTAGATTTAATGTATGCTCTTCCAGGCGAAACTATAGAAGATGTTGAAAGTGATATTGATGAAATACTAAAATTAAATGTTTCTCATATATCTTGTTATTCACTTATGATTATGCCTAATACTAAATTATACATAGATAAATATAGTGAAATAGATGAAGATACTGATTATGATATGTATAAATATATAGAAAAAAGACTTACTAATAGAGGATATAATCATTATGAAATAAGTAATTATAGTAAGAAAAATATGGAATCTAAACATAACTTAGTATATTGGAGTAATGAATATTATTACGGTTTTGGTCTTAGTGCGAGTGGTTATTTAAAAGGTTATAGATATGATAATACTAAGAATTTAAATAAATATATTAATAGAAATTATATTAAAAAGATATATAAGATAACAAAAGAAGATGAAGAAAAGTATGAACTAATGCTTGGATTTAGAAAAAAGGAGGGTATTAATAAAGAAAAATTTAAAAACAAATTTAAAAAAGATATACATCTTGTAAAAAATATAAATGATATGCTTAATAAAAATATGTTAGAAGAAAACGATGAGTTTATATATATAAAAGATGAATGGATTTACAAATCAAATGAAATTTTAGTAAGGTTAATATAGGGTGGGTTATGGATATAGTTTATGAAATAAGTTATAAGTTATATTGTGTTTTTGAAGAACAATATGTATTAGTAGATGAGTGTATGAGTTTAAATGGATTATTTATGCGTCTTCAAGAATTAAGAAGAAGTGAGTTTAAAAGATTTTTAATTATTCAAAAGATAAATGACGGAGAATGTCCAATATTTGCAGGATATAATAATGAGGATATAAAAAGATTTAAAAGTGATGCGTTTATTCCATATGAAAATAAAAAATGTGGTAATAAAGAAAAAGTAAAAACAAAGAAATATAATGGTTAAGTTATGTTTTTTTTATAGATAAGATTATAAACTTAAGCAGATATAGATTTTTATTTACAAAAATTTAAAAATAATGGCTTCTAAAAAGGTAAAAATTGATGTGTACGATTTAACACTTGGGGTCTTATTACTACTATAGGACTATTTATTATAATATTAGTAGAAGATTTTTGGTATTTAGGCTTAATTCTTACATTATTGTCAACTACTACTGGTGTAAAAGCTATTCCAAAAAAGAAATAAACATAACGGGTTGTTATGTTTTATTATTTCTTAAAAATTCTCTTAATAATTTAGTTAAAGCTCTTTTTTCTATTCTTGATACATAACTTCTACTAATATTTAATTCTTTTGCTATATTTTTTTGTGTTATTTCTTTTTCATTATTTAAACCATACCTTTTAATAATTATATTTTTTTCTCTATCGGTTAAAACACTCATATATTTTCTTAATTTATTTATATCATCTTTAGTATTTATATTTTCAACAAAATCAGGAGCAGGTGTTTTTAATATATCACTCATAGTTATTTCGTTTCCTTCTTTATCAAATCCAATTCCTTCATCTAAACTAACATTTTTACTATTTTTTTTATTGTTTCTATAATACATTAATATCTCATTTTCAATACATCTAGCACAATACGTAGTCATTTTCGCACCATTACTATTTAAAAATGTATCAACACCTTTAATAAGACCAATCGTACCTATACTTATTAAATCATCAATATTACTATTATCATTATATTTTTTTACAATATGTGCGACTAATCTTAAATTGTGTTCAATAAGAATTTCTCTTGATTTAATACTGCCTTTAATCATTTCATTTATATGATATTCTTCTTCTTCATGAGTCAATGGATCTTTAAATACTTGGTTTTGATATGCTCCAGTTAATATCATGTTTTTAATTAAAATTGTAAGAATACTTAACATATTTCACTTCCTAATAAATTCTATTTTAATGAAAAATAATTATGTATTAATAATTGACAACAATATAATTATTTGCTATACTTACAGATAGTAAGGGAAGTGAAAATATGGATAGAGATACATTATTTACATTACACAAAAAAGGCTTAATTTCTGATGAAGTTTTAGCTACTTGTTTAAATGAAATGTATGGATCTAAAGCTAATGAAGTAGAAAAAGATGCAAGAGAAGTTCTTGTTGAAAGAACAAGACAAAGAGCAGAAGAGAATAGAAAAAATATTGAAGAAATTAACAGGAAAAACCGTGAAGAATTTGAAGCAAGACAAAAAGAAGAAAGAGATAAATTAATCTTAAAAGCAAGAGATGAAGAAATTGCAAAAATGCATAACTATTTAAGTGAAGTTACTAATAGTAGGGGAGAAAAAGTTTACAGTGAAGAAGCATTAAATGATATGAGTTATGTTGAAATGTTCTCATTATACCATCAAATTATGAATCCTCCTAAAAAGGAAAGTGAGGAAGTAGTAATAACTGATGAACCTGTAGTAGCTGAAGAGATAAAAGAAGAACCTAAAGAAGAAGTAACTAAAACAAGAGAAGAAATAGCTAAAGAAATGTTTGAACAACAAAAGCAAGAGAAAAAGGATTATTTAAGAGGATTAACTCTTGAAAATGGTGAAAGAAAGTTTAGCGATGAAAAGTTAGATGAAATGGGATTTGTTGATCTTGATATGGAATATAATAAAGCTAAACAAGAAGCAATGATTGAAGCAGCTAGTCAATATAAACCTCTTACTGATGCTGATTTAGACGGTG
>HF990794.1:20671-23923 GCA_000436255.1 Clostridium sp. CAG:1193
TTACTGATGCTGATTTAGACGGTGAAAAAGAAGATTTAAAACCTGTTAGTGAACCAGAAGAAATTCATGCTACTCCTTTAGTGGATGAAGAAGATGAATTTATGGCAGAAAAAGATTTAAATGAAACAGCTAAAAATGCAACTACACCTGAAGTTGATCAAAGAGTAGTTGCACAAAGAGAAGCAACTCCAATTGAAAGAGTAAAATATGCTGAATCAAAAAGAAATAAAACAATAAAATTCATTAGATGTGCAGCAGTAGTTGCTGGATTTGGACTTATTACATTTGCATCTCCAATTCTTGGAATCGGATCTTATGCAGCACTTAGAACAGCTGTTAGAAATAATAAATGGAATCCAGAAAATAAATTCTTAAACAATTTAAAAGAAGATATGCAAAACTTAATTAATTTTGGAAGAGGCATTGTAAATAAAGAGCAAATAGATTTTGGAGGTAAGATTAAATGATAAAAGAAGATATGATTATTACCCTTGAAGACAATAAAGACTATTATGTTATGGCAAGTTTAATGAATGATGAAGATAATTACATTATGATAGGAGAAATTGATAAAGAAAAAGAAGAGATTTCTGATAATGTAAAAATAATGTATTATGATACTGAGAATAATATGGTAAGAAAAGTTACTAATCCAAATGCATTATTTCAACTTACTAAATTATTTGCAAAACAAAAACAAGAACTTGAAGCTTAAAATACCGTTTAGGTATTTTTTTCTATAAAACATTTTACAAGTTTAATATTTTTTAGTATAATAGAATTGTTATAGTAGAGGAGATGGGATTGTGAGAAAAATTTATACAAGTGTTGATCTCGGTTCTGATTCTATAAAAGTATTAGTTGGTGAAGTATATAATAATAGATTATGTGTACTTGCAACAAGTACGGTAAAATCAAAAGGCATAAAAAAGGGGTTAATAGTAGATGCTAATGAAGCACTTGCTACTATAAGAGATGCAATAAGTGAAGTAGAAGGTAAATTATCTATTTCAATTAATAAAGTAATTGCAAATGTACCTTCTTACTATGCTAATTTTGATATAGTAAATGCTGAAATATTAAAAAGTGATGATGATTTAAGAATAAATGGAAGCGATATATTTAAAGTTTTACAAGTAGCAGTAAAAAGTAAAATGAAAAAAGATAGAGAATTTGTAACAATAATTCCTATAAATTTTACTGTTGATGATAAAAAGAATATAAAGGATCCAAAAAATCTAATTGGAAGAAAACTTGGTGTAAAAGGTATGCTAGTAACTACACCTTTGAAAAATGTTCAATCAATAGTAAGTATTTTTCAAAGTTTAAATATAGATGTTATAGATATGTCTTTTGGATCAATTGCAGATTATGAAGAATTTAAGAATAATGCAACAGATAAAGGTATTTCTGCAGTTATTAACATAGGGTATGATATTACAACCGTATCTTTATTTAATAAAGGAATAATAATAAATTCAGAAATAATTCAAATAGGTAGTAGAAACATCGATAATGATATTTCTTATGTTTTTAAAACAGATAAGAAAACATCTCAAAAATTAAAAGAAAATTTTGCAGTCGCGCATAAAAAGTTTGCAAGAGTAAACGAAGTAAAAGAAGTAATTACTTCTAATAAAGATATAGTAAATATTACTCAATACGATATTTCTCAAGTAGTTATGTCAAGATTAACTGAAATATTAAAACTTGCAAAAAAACAAACTTACCTCTTAACAAATAGAGAAATAAGTTATATAATAATTACAGGTGGTGTTAGTGAGTTACCTGGAATGTCACATTTAGTAGATGAAATATTTGGTAATATTGCTAAAATAGGAAATATAGATACAATTGGTATTAGAAATAATAAATATTCGACAGTATCAGGATTAATTAAATGTTTTAATTCTAAATTAGAATTAAGAGATAAAGAATATTCTATGGTTGAATTAGATGATAGTGATGATACTAATAGAAAAAGAAAACTTGAAGATTCTGGTGTTTTAAATAAAGTGTTTGGATATTTCTTTGATAATTAAGGAGGAAAATTATGTTAGGATTAGAAATGGACCAATTAGCAAAGATTAAAGTAATTGGTGTTGGTGGTGCAGGTAATAATGCTGTAAATAGAATGATAGAGTCTGGTGTCAAGGGTGTTGAATTTATAGTTGCTAATACTGATTTGCAAGTTTTAAATAATTCAAAAGCACCTATAAAGTTACAAATAGGAGAAAAGTTAACTGATGGATTAGGAGCTGGTGCTAAACCTGAAATAGGAAGAGAGGCTGCTCTTGAAAGTAAAGATGCTATAAAAGATGTACTAACGGGTGCAGATATGGTATTTGTTACTTGTGGAATGGGTGGAGGTACTGGTACTGGTGCAGCACCTGTTATTGCAGAAATCGCACAAAATTTAGGTGCATTAGTTGTAGGTATTGTTACAAAACCATTCTCATTTGAAGGAAAAAGAAGAATGGAACAAGCACTTGCAGGTTTAGCTGAACTTAAAAATCATGTAGATACATTAATAGTTATTCCAAATGATAGATTAAGAGATATTATAGATAAATCAACTCCTATGTTAGATGCATTTAGAGAAGTTGATAATGTATTAAGACGTGGTGTTCAATCTATATCAGATTTAATTGCAGTTACAGGACTTGTTAACCTTGACTTTGCAGATGTTAAAGAAGTAATGAAAGATAGTGGTAATGCACTTATTGGTATAGGTATAGGAACAGGAGAAGGAAGAGCTGTAGAAGCTGCTAAACAAGCTGTAGCAAGTCCACTTCTAGAAGCTAATATTACAGGTGCAACAAGTGCAATTATAAATGTAACAGGTGGATCTAACTTAACATTATTCGAAGTAGAAGATGCTGCTGAAGTAATAAGAGCTGCTGCTAATACAGATATAAATACTATATTTGGAGCAGTTATTAACGAAAATTTAAAAGACGAAGTAATAGTTACAGTAATAGCAACAGGATTTGATAAAGAAACTGAACCATTATACTTTGAAAATAGAGCCTCAAAAGAAATACCAACTAGTGTTGATGAAGATGATGATAACGAGAGCTCAGTATTAGATGTTCCTCCATTCTTAAGACCAAGAAAATTCTAAAAGATGTTTTACATCTTTTTTTCTTATATTATTTTGTAAATAAATGTAAATAATAATTACTATTTTATACGGTATCAATAATAAAAGAAATTAGATGCTATAATAGAGTTATATTAATAATAGGAGGA
>HF990795.1:0-1088 GCA_000436255.1 Clostridium sp. CAG:1193
ATGCAGAAGTAGAAGTAGGTGTATGTACAAAGGAAATAGAAATATATGTACCAAAAAATTTAAAAGAAAGAGAGCCAAGTGAAGATAATTCAGCTTATGTACCATGTGGAAATGGTATTAGAATACCAGAAAATCATTCAATAACACTTCATTTAAACTATAAACCATCAAATGCATCAAATAGAAATTCAAAATGGACAATAAAAGATGAAAATATATTAGGATTATATCTAACATCTAATCCAAATAAATCAGTTGGATATAGTAAAGCAACAGTTTTAGCAAAGAAAATAGGTAGTACTACTGTAACAAGTAATTCAATATTAGCGTATAACGAATCTAATAGTCCAATACTATCAAATATATCACCAGCTGTATGTAAAGTAACAATATGGGATGGAAGTGTTGATAGTTTAAAATGTGATGATAAAACAATTGAAACAGGTGATGAAGCTGTAATTAAGTCATCTTATGAACCATATAATGCATCTAAAACAAGTTTTACATGGAAAATAAGTAATTCAAGTATAGCAAGTATAAATGAAAAAACTGGTACAGTAAAAGGAAAAGATGGAGGAAGCGCAACAATAACAGTAACCGCATCTAATGGTAAAAAGGCTACATGTACTCTAACAGTAAAATCAAAACCTATATATAATCCACCATCTAAAGCTAGTAATGGTGGATACTACGAAGTAAAATGGGTAGATACTTGGGGAAATATCCGTACAGAAACGTATTATAATAGAGATAAGGCAATAGAAAAAGCAGGACACACGGGATCTACTGATATAACAATATCATATGTTGAAAAAGACACAAAGTACAAATATGCTACTGGTGGTGCTCATGGTTCTAGTCAGGGTTCACATACAGGTTTAACTAAAGTTGATGGCGGTGAGATTGATATTGTTCATGCTGGGGATGGCTCTTATATAAAAGAAACTGATAAAAGCGGAAATATTACTTCTTGTAAAGGCGGTGGACAATGCAAAAATACATCTACATCAGAATCAAAAAATACGGGCACTAGCGGAAGTGGTAGTAAAAATACAGGATCTTCTTCAAAAAAAGATAAGACAACTACT
>HF990795.1:1159-7562 GCA_000436255.1 Clostridium sp. CAG:1193
CTTCTTAAAAGGAACAAAAGTATTAACTATAAATGGATACAAAAATATTGAAGACATTAGTATAAATGATAGAGTATTATCATTTAATGAAGCTACAGGTAAGAATGAATATAAAAGAGTATTAAAGATATATGTTCATAAAAATAGTAATGAAACATTATATTCATTAACAATAAATAATAAAATAATAACCTCAACGGGTGCACATAGATTTTATGTTAAAACTAATAATGGACATGATTGGGTTGCAGCAGAAAACTTAAAAGTTGGTGATGTTGTAATGGATGTGAGCGGAAAATATTATAATATAGAAAAAATAACGAGTGAAGATATTGTACAAACAGTATATAACTTAGAAGTTAAAGATAATCATAATTACTATGTAACTGAAAGTAAGATTTTAGTACATAATGTAAAAAGGGCTAATTAAGGTCCATCTTTATAAAAGATTTACAAAAATTTGACAAAATGTAAAAAATGTGTATAATAAGAGCAATTTAAAGGGGGTAATTTTGGATGAAATTACAGAAAAATAATAAATATAGAAATATGATAGCAGCAGGCTTATCAGCAATAATAATAGCAAGTACAGCATTAACTGGATGCGGTAGTAATGGTGTAGGAGTAACTATCCCAATAGAAACTATTGAACCGGTATCAAATGAAGATTTAACACCTATACCAAGTGCTACTTTAGCGCCTACACCAGAAATGCAAAAAACTTATGTAAATAATAAAGCAGGCTCATTTAAAGATAGCTTTAGAAAAGATAATCATTATTTAGAAAATTATCATAAAATATCAGAAGAAGAAGTAAATGAAAGACTTAAAGATTTAGATATAAAATATAAAGATTTTAATATAAATCTTGGACTTATTACTACTATTGTAGTAGTAAATAAAAGTGGATTTTACAAAGTAATTCAAACAAGAGAATATAGAAACGATCAAAGAGGTACATATACTTTCTATGATGTATTTACTGATCAAAAGTTATGTGAACTTCCTATATATTTAGATTTTTCACTAGATGAATATAATAGGGCTTCAAATATTAAACCAGAAGATTTTATAAATAAAGCACCTTGTTTTGATGATTATGAAATAGTTGAATTTGGTGGTGCCTCATATGGTACATATTTTGCAATCGCACATTTTCAAGAATTAATAGATAAATATGGAATTGATGGAGAGAGTTATTGGTATAATACAGATGCTTATGATTTATGGACTGAAACTTGTAATTGTTATGAAGTTGGTCAAAAATTTATAGATACAAATTGTACAATAGAAGATTTAGCAAGAGCTTATGTAACATGTATACCACAAGAATTACAAATTCCATCAAAGAAATTAGGACTTTTTGTAAGTTATAATAAAGAAGATAAATATGAACCAATGCAACTAGCAAAAGAAGATATAACTGATAGAATAGAGTCTCTTCAAATAAAAGATAAGGATAAAGATTATAGTGTAAATAATATATTTGCATTATTAGTAACTGATCAAAGTGGTGTCGATCGTATAATTCAAGTTTATGAAGAACATACGCAGGAAGATATGAAAACATTCCATTTATATGATGTATTTACAGAAGAATATTTATGTGATTTTGATATAAATAATCTTAATCTTACTGTAAATTCATATGATAGATTTTTAGAAGCAGATTCATCTAGATTTACTAATTATAGTGATGCAATGGATGGTTTTACTATAAAAGCAATTGGACATACATTATATTCAGTTAAGTATATAGAAGAAAATATAGAGGCATTTAGAAACCGTGATGGAATATATTACACAATTTCATATGATCCAATGTATGCAGCATTCCCAAGCGGATTAACTAATGATACAAAAATTACAACAGAGAAACTAGCAGAAAATTATGTAACTTATGTACCTTTAGAAATGCAAGTATATAGTAAAGATTATAAAATAAGTGAAAATAATAAAGTTTATACAAAGTAAGTCATTACGAAAGTAATGTCTTTTTCTTGCAGAATAATTATATATATAGTATACTTATTATGTAAGATAGTGGTGAGTTATGAAAAGTAGAAAAATTGTAATATTCCTTTTAATTGTAGTAGTTATTTTGCTTTTATCAGCAACATATTTGAATTTTTTTTATAGCCCAAAGGAAGATGAAAATATTGGATATAGACTTGATTTGGGTAGTAAAGTAGAATTTTCTAACATAAATTATAGTGAAAAATATAAAGATAATATAATAAATGAAAATATACTTAGTTATGAATATGAAATTATACAAAGTGAAAGTGTATTATATGGAAAAGTATATATAGATAAAGATGGTTATTTATATATAACAGATGAATTAAAAAATGCAAAAAGAAAATTAAATGATGTTAAATTTAAAACATTGTATAAAGAAATTAGTACAAATAGATTAAACGTTTATGCATTAAGTAATTCAGGAATAGTATATAAGATACTTTTAGAAACTACAAATATGGAAGATGTTAAATTTCATAAGATAGTTTTTGATAAAAAAATAGTTAAATTTACAAGTTTATTAATAAGAATGACAGGTAGTAATATAGTTGGTCCAGTTGTATTATGTGATGATGATAAAATGTATGATGTTGAAACAAAATTATTATATCAAGAAGAATATACTAAATTTTATGATAAATATATTGTATATAGTGATAATACAGTGTCAACTTTAAATGGTGATATGCTGGTAGGTTATGACCATAAAAATATAAAATTGGTTGGATATGTACAATTTAATGAAGATATATTTAGAGAAAAACCAGAAATAGGACTTATTACAACAAATGATGATTTAGTATTTTTACAAGATGAAAAACATTTATATATTTATAATAAAGAAATAAAGTCTATAGAGCAAATAGATGGTGAGAAAATACAAATTATTTATAAAGATAATACATATCATGAAATAAAAGGATATTATACTTCTTTAATAGATAAATAGCATTACGAAAGTAATGTCTTTTTCTTGTTTTAAGTATGCTTTTATAGTATAATTTATCTGATAGGATGTGCGGTTTATGTATTTAAAACAAATTAGAATTAGTGGATTTAAATCTTTTGCGGATAAAGTTAATATTGAACTTAAACCAGGTATTACAGGTATAGTTGGACCAAATGGTAGTGGTAAAAGCAATATAGTAGATGCAGTTAGATGGGTTTTAGGAGAACAGTCAGTTAAATCTTTAAGAGGAGATGCTACTATGACTGATGTAATATTTTCTGGAAGTAAGAAAAGAAGCCCAATGTCAAGTGCATCAGTAACACTAGTATTTGATAATACAGATCACTCATTAAAAGTAGATTATACAGAAGTATCTATTAAAAGAACTATATATAAAACAGGTGAGAATGAATATTATTTAAATAACGAAAAAGTAAGACTAAAGGATATATTAGATTTACTTTTAGATAGTGGAAGTGCTAAAGAATCATTTAGTATTATTTCGCAAGGTGATATAGCAGAAGTATTAAGTGCTAAACCTGAGGATAGAAGAGTTATATTTGAAAGTGCAGCAGGTGTTTTAAAGTATAAAAAAAGAAAAATAGAAGCAGAGAAAAAATTAGATAAAACACATGATAATATAGATAGAATAAATGATATTATAAATGAACTTGAAATGCAAGTAGAGCCACTAAAAAAACAGAGTGAAGATGCTACATTATATTTAGATACAAAAAAAGAGTTAGAAAGTATAGAAGTAAGTTTAATAGTAGATGATATAGATAAAATAAATAAAGAATATGTAGAATCTAAAAGTAAGATAGAAACACTTAATAAAGATATTATTAGTTTATCTACCATAAGCAGTACTAATGATGCTAATTTATCAAAGATGAAATCAAGTTTATCTACGCTCAATGATACTCTTTATAAAAAGCAAGAAGAATTAGTTAAAATAACTAGTTTAACAGAAAAATTAAATGGCGAAAAAAATATAATTGGTGAAAGAAAAAAATATGAAGTAGATGATGTAAAACTACATAATAATATTATTTCTTTAAAAGAAGAAGAATTAAAACTTAATAATAATAAAGATGTATTAAATAATGAGATTAATAATTTAAAGTTAGAATTAGATTCATATAATAAAGAAATAACTACAGTTACGGGTTCATTTAATAATTTAATAAATAAGAAAAATGATAAAAATATAAAATATAATAATTTTACAAAAATAGTTACAAATAATGAATATAAAATTAATGTACTTGAAAACACAATTGACAATAATGATACATTTTCTTTTGCTGTTAAAAATGTACTTAATAATACTAGGTTAACAGGTATATGTGATGCGTTAGGTAATATTATAAATACTAATGAAAAGTATGCTACTGCACTTGATGTAGCATTAGGTGCATCTTCTTCATTTATAATTACTGAAACAGAAAAAGATGCAGAAAATGCTATTAAATTTTTAAAAGATAATTCACTTGGTAGAGTTACATTTTTCCCACTTAATATAATTGAAGGAAAATATATAGATAATAATACTTTAAATACATTAAAAAATTCAAAAGGATTTATAGATATTATGTCTAATATAGTAACTTATAATGATTCATATAAAAATATTGTATTAAATCAGCTAGGCAATATTATATTAGTAGATAATATGAAAAATGCTAATGAACTTGGTAAAATTATTAATCATAGATATAGAATTGTTACTTTAGATGGGGAAATACTTCATATAGGTGGTAGCTTAACAGGTGGAGTAAATAAGAAAAACGGTAGTATTGTTCTAGATAAAATGGAACTTGAAAAATTATTAAAAGAAACTAATAATTTAAAAGAAAATATGCGTACAATTTCTTTAGAACTTACTTCTTATGAAGAAGAGCTTGATAAATTAACAATGAAAAAAGATGCATTAAATAGAAAAATAATTTATCTAAGTGAAATTATAAATATAAAAACTAATGAATTAAATGAAATAAATAATAAATATGATGAAATAATAAATAATATAAATGGGACAAACAATATATTAAGTAATAATATAAGTAAAGAAGAAGAAGAAGTATTAAATAAATATTATGAAGCACTTCTTTTAAAAGATAATTTAACTATAGAGATAAATGTAATAAGTAAAAATATAAAAGAATTAAGTGATGAAATAAATACAGTTGAACACGATGTAAAAGTTAGTGGAAGTGAGTATTATAAAAAACAAACTGAACTTAAAAATTTAGAAGTTAAAGTTGGTAAGTTTGATGTTAAACTAGATACTTTATTAAATTCTTTAACAGAAAATTATAATTTAACTTATGATAAAGCAAAAAGAGATTTTACGCTTATAATGGATGAAGAAGTTGCAAGAAATAAAGTAAATGAATATAAGAGTATTATTAATAATTTAGGTATAGTTAATATAGGTGCGATTGAAGAATATAAAAGAGTTAAAGAAAGATATGAATTTTTAATTAACCAAAAAAATGATTTATTTAAAGCTGAAAATACATTACTTGAAATAATAAAAGAAATGGATGAAGTAATGAGTAGTGAATTTATAACTACATTTAAGAAAATCGAAGTAGAATTTAAAAATGTATTTAAAGAACTATTTGGTGGAGGTGAAGCTTATTTAAAATTAGTTGATCCAGATAATATATTACAAACAGGTATTGAAATATCTGCACTACCTCCAGGCAAAAAACTCACTTCAATATCACTTTTAAGCGGTGGTGAAAAAGCTCTTACTGCAATATCACTTTTATTTGCAATATTAAGAGTAAGACCAGTACCATTCTCAATATTAGATGAAGTAGAAGCACCACTTGATGAAGCAAATGTAGATATATTTGGTAAATTTGTTAAAAAGATGGAAGATAAAACACAATTTATAATAATTACACATAAGAAAAAGACTATGGAATATGCAAATGTATTATATGGTATAACAATGCAAGAAAGTGGAGTATCAAAATTAGTAAGTGTAAGATTAGAAAATATTAAAGAGGAGCATTAATATGAATATAGCAGATGATTGGAAAGATTATGAACTTATAGAAACTAAAAATGGAATGAAAAAAGAAAGATGGGGAAAATATATTTTAGTAAGACCGGACCCACAAATAATATGGCAAAAAGATAGTGATTTTACTTCATATGATGCCATATACTATAGAAGTAATAAAGGTGGAGGACACTGGGAATATAAAAATAAATTACCTGATAATTGGCAAGTAAGATATAAAGAATTAACGTTTAATATAAAACCAATGGGATTTAAGCATACAGGATTATTTCCAGAACAAGCAGTAAACTGGGATTATATGATTAATAAAATTAAAAATGCAAAAAGAGAAATAAAAGTATTAAATTTATTTGCGTATACAGGAGGTGCTTCAGTTGCATGTCTTTATGCAG
>HF990795.1:7626-22240 GCA_000436255.1 Clostridium sp. CAG:1193
ATCATGGGCTAAAGAAAATGTAGCATCTTCTAATCTTAGTGATAAGAAAATAAGATATATAGTTGATGATGTAGTAAAATTTGTAGAAAGAGAAATAAGAAGAGGAAATAAATATGATGCTATTATAATGGATCCCCCTAGTTATGGAAGAGGAGCAAATGGAGAAGTTTGGGATATAGAAAAAGATTTATTTAATTTAGTAAAATTATGTAATACACTTTTAAGTGATGATCCGCTATTTTTCTTAATTAATTCATATACTACAGGCTTATCCTCAAAAGTACTTGAAACAATACTTAATATGTGTATTAGTAAAAAAGGACTTATTACAAGTGGGGAAGTTGGTTTAAAAGAAAAAAATAGTGACGTAGTATTACCTTGTGGAATATATGGAAGATGGGAAAAAGATGAAAATACTTTATGAAGATAATCATATAATTGTAGTTATAAAAGAATGTAATATTCCAGTACAAGAAGATATAAGTAAAGATAAAGATATGCTAACTATAATAAAAGAATACATTAAAGAAAAATATAATAAACCAGGTAATGTTTATTTAGGACTTGTACACAGACTAGATAGACCAGTAGGTGGAGTTATGGTTTTCGCACGTACAAGTAAAGCAGCATCAAGATTATCAGAACAAATAAGAGATAAAAAAATAGAAAAAAGGTATATTGCACTTACTCATAATCACACAAAAAAACACGAAATATTAATTGATAAATTATCAAAAGATGAAAAAACCAATACATCATATGTAAGTGATTCTGGAAAAGAAAGTATTTTAGAATATAATTTAATTGAATATAAAAAAGATATGTCATTAATAGATATAAATTTATTAACTGGACGTCATCATCAAATAAGAGTACAATTATCACACCATGGATATCCTATTTATGGGGATCAAAAATATGGTATAGATTCATCACATATTCAAATACATTTATGGTGTTACAAATTAAAATTTAAACACCCAGTAAAAGATGAAATTATGGAATTTACATATTATCCAGATTGGAAATAAGGAGGTTTTATGGCAGCAAATTTAAAAGATGAAGAAGAAAGAGATAGAAGGATAGTATTTGTAGGAGAATTTGCAAAAGAAACAGGATATTCAACAAGAAAACTATCAAGCGTATTATCAAGTTCTTACTTTAAAATAAGCAATGCAACAGTATCAGATTATCTACATAGATATATGAATATGAAAAAAGCTGATGCAGATGCAATAAGAAAAACTATAGAAGAAAATAAAGACGTAGGTATAAAAAATGAAGTAGTTAGGCAAAGAGTAATAAAATCATGTAATCTAATAATGGAAGGATATAAAATAGAAGAAATAAGCGAATTGTTAGGAGAATCTTACTGGACAATATATAGAGATATTACTTCTAGATTAAAACAATTAGATGAAGATAAATATATAGAAGTAAAAGAAGAATTATCAAAAAGAAGCATGGAGAATATTGATAAAAGGCAAAAACACTAAAATAGTGTTTTTATTTGTAAAAAAATGTAAACGGCAAGTATTATTCTGCAAAGTTCAAATAATAAATGATACAATTAAACTAATAATAGTAGTATAAAAATAAAATAAAGGAGAAAAAATGGAAAATAATTTAAATGAAAATGTAACTTATAAGAAGAAAGGTAATATAGCAGTAATTATATTAATAATAGTGTTATTAGTATTAATTGGTCTATTATCATATAAGATGTTTATATATGATAAGAAAGATAATAAAGAAAATAAGGATAATGATATAGTTAATAAAGATGATAATAAAAACAATGGAGATAACAATTCAAAAACTAATTATGATAACAAACATCTTAGTAAGATAGATGTTGATTCTACACGTGGATTTGTACTTTATGCATCACATAGTAGTGAATTATATGAATCAAAGAATCCTGGAAAATTTGGTTTAGTTGCTTCTTCAGTAATTGATAAGAATGGAGATGTGTATTTTGAATTATATAAAGATGTTAAGGTTGAAAAAGAATTTAATAATTTAGGTGAAAAAGGATCATATACTATAAAAGATTATAATGATAATGTAAGAAATAATGTACCAATAGAGGGTTATAAACTTCCTTTAAAAAATATTAGAGATGTTAAATCTTATTCTTTTGGACAAGCAGGTATGAGTGGAATATTTGTATTTATTGATAAAGAAAATAATGCAAGTGTTATGAAGGTTGATTATGATTATAGTAGTGGAGATAAAATAGTTGTTAAAGATATAAATTTATATAAAAATGTAGCAAATAATATTATTTCATCAATTGATGAGTATAACGGAAATGCTAGAAATTTTTACTTGATTGATAAAGACAATAATTATTATGTTTTTAAATAAAATTAAAAAGAGTTCTAATTTGAACTCTTTTTAATTTCTAAAAATACTGGAAGTATTAATGGTTTTCTTCCTGTTTCGCTTACTATAAATGGGCTTACATCTTGTATTAATAATGATTTTAAATCATTATAATTATTTCTTACTTGATGTATATGCTTTTTAATTGATTCACTTGCACAATTAGATATTTTATTTATTAATTCTTCATTTTCATTTACAAGGATAAATCCTCTTGTTGTAACATTTACATTACTTAATAATTCTTTTGTATTTTGATCTATATTAGCAATTAAAACGATAACACCATCATTTGCCATTAGTATTCTATCACGAATAACAACACCGCCAATATCACCAATTCTATTACCATCTACATATACATCTCCAGCAACTACTTTGCCACTTTTTTTAGCACTTTTATTGCTTATAGAAAGTACATCTCCATTATCCATAATAAATATATTTTCTTTTTTTACTCCACATGCACTTGCTAAATCACCATGTTTTTTAAGCATTCTATATTCTCCATGCATAGGCATAAAATATTCAGGTTTCATAAGTCTAATCATTAATTGCAATTCTTCTTCATTACCATGACCAGATGCATGTATATCATTTAAAGAAGTATTTGTATAAACACTAACTCCTTTTAAGTATAACTGATTTATAGTCCTACTTATATATGCTCCATTACCAGGTATTGCACTTGATGAAAACACCACTAAGTCATTTGGTAATAATTTGATTTGTTTATGAGTACCATTTGCAATTCTAGATAATGCAGCAAGAGGTTCACCTTGACTACCTGTGCATAATATTGTAAGTTCATTTTCTTTAAGTCTTAAAGCTTCTTCAGGAGTTACTATAACATCTTTTCCGTCAATATATCCACCTTCAATTGCAATATTAACATTAGTTTCCATGCTTCTTCCAAATAAAACAACTTTACGGTTATTCTTTTTACTAGTTTCAATAATATGTTTTAATCTATAAATGTTAGATGCAAATGTTGCAATTATTAATCTTCCTGTATGTCTTGCAAAAATATCTCCTAATGCAGTATCTACTTTAAATTCACTTTTTGAAAATCCTTCAACCATAGCATTCGTACTATCACTCATTAATAATTTAACACCTTTTTTACCAATTTCAGCCATTTTGTGAATGTTTGACATTGGCCCAATAGGGGTTAAGTCAAACTTAAAGTCACCAGTGCTTACTATAACTCCATTTGGAGTAGTTATTGCTATACCAAGAGAATCTGGTATAGAATGAGTAGTATTAAAAAACTCAACCTCGAAATGTTTTGTTTTAACTTTCATATTTTCATTAATTATTTTAAGACTATCATAATATATATTTCTTTCTTCTAATTTTTTTCTAATTAATTTTTCTGCTTGATTAGGTGCATATATTACAGGGATTTTAACACTTTGAAGTAAAAATGGTATACCACCAATGTGATCTTCGTGACCATGTGTTATAAATAAGGCTTTAATTTTACTTTCATTTTCTTTAAGAAAAGTATAATCTGGTATTACATAATCGATACCAAGTAACTCATCTTTTGGAAACATAACACCTGAATCAATAATAATTATTTCATTATTGTACATAATTACGTACATGTTTTTTCCGACTTCTCCAAGGCCTCCTAATGCGAAAACCTTGGTTTCACCGCTTTCTAAAATTTTCATTTATTTCCTCCTTAATTTCTAAAAATTTAAAAGAATAACCTTTAGTCATTATACATTATTTTTTACATTTTGACAAGTATACTAAAAGATAATAAAAAAATAAGATATTTTCTATCTTACTTTTTTATTATTTTTACTAGATACATATTTAATCATTTCTTCTATATTTTCAAACTCACTAGAAGATATATCATTACTACATATTCCTCTATTAATTAGTGTTCCATCAAACGCGTCATAATAAGAATATTCTTCATCTATAGGCTTTCTTATTGCTAAGAAATAAACATTATCATTAGTAGCTTCATTAACTACTGTTGATACACATAAATCACATTTTGCTTTCATTTTACCCCCTCCTTTGTATGACGTATTATAATTAAAAATATAAAAAAATCAATATAAAATGCACAAATTGTCAAAAAATGTTTATTTTTTTATCTGAATGTGCTATTATTTATATTTGTAAAAAAGTGAGTGATGTATATGGAAAAAATTATTAATATTGCTGTTATAGCACACGTAGATGCAGGGAAATCTACATTAGTTGATGCAATGTTAAAACAAAGTGGAGTATTTAGTGAAAGGGAAGAAGTAGTAAGCCAAGTAATGGATTCTAATGCCCTTGAAAGAGAAAGAGGAATAACTATATACTCTAAAAACTGTTCAATTAATTATAAGGGAGTAAAAATAAATATAGTTGATACTCCAGGGCATGCTGATTTTTCATCAGAAGTAGAAAGAATAATGAAAACTGTTGATACTGTTATACTTTTAGTAGATGCAAAAGAAGGACCAATGCCTCAAACTAGATTTGTTCTTGAAAAATCTTTAGAAGTAGGTTTAAAACCAATTTTATTTATTAATAAGATTGATAAGAAAGATGAAAGAAGTGATGAAGTAGTAGATATGACTTTTGATTTATTCTTAAGTTTAAATGCTACTGATGAACAATTAAATTTCCCAATAGTATATGGTATAGCAAGAGATGGTATAGCAAGGCTAAATAAAAATGATACAAACGAAGATTTAACACCTTTATTAGACTTAATTGTTAATACAGTTAAACCATATGAGGGTAATGTAAATGATCCTCTTCAAATGCAAGTATCTTCTTTAGCATATGATGAATACATTGGTAGACTTGGAATAGGTAGAATTACTAAAGGATGCATTAAAGTTGGAGAAGAGGTAGTAGTGTGCCGTACAGATGGAAGTACTGAAAGAGCTAGAATTACTAAATTATTTGTAAATGAAGGTATCAAAAGAAAAGAAGTTAAGGAAGCTTATTATGGAGATATAGTAGTAGTAGCAGGTATTAAAGATGTGTCTATTGGTGAAACAATTTGTGATAAGGATAATGTCAATCCTATGGAGATGATACATATAGAAGAACCTACATTATCAATGAATTTCTTAGTTAATTCAAGTCCTTTTGCAGGAAGAGAAGGTAAATTTGTTACAATAAGACATATAAAAGATAGATTAGATAGAGAACTAGAAACAAATGTAGGACTTAAAGTAGAACCTCTTGATAATTTGGATGGATATAAAGTATATGGAAGAGGAGAATTACATTTATCTATATTACTTGAAAATATGAGAAGAGAAGGATATGAACTTTCAGTATCAAAACCAGAAGTAATATTAAAAGAAATTGATGGTGTAAAATGTGAACCATTTGAAAAAGTTATTATAAATGTACCTGATGAATATAGTGGAACAGTTATTAATGCATTAAATGAAAGAAAAGGAATACTTCAAAGTATCGAATCCAATCTAGAATACACTAAAATAGTATTTTTAGTACCTACAAGAGGTATATTAGGATATAGAAGTCAATTTATTAACACTACAAAAGGAGAAGGAGTAATGATTAAATCATTTGACTCATACATGCCTTATGTAGGAAAGATACAAGATAGAAAAAATGGTGTTTTAGTATCAATGGAAGATGGAAAAACAATGGGATATTCATTATGGAATCTAGAAGATAGAGGAACTTTAATAGTAACTCCTGCAACAGAAGTATATACAGGAATGATTATTGGAATTAATAATAGAATAGAAGATATAAATGTTAATCCATGTAAGAATAAACAATTAACAAATACAAGAGCATCTGGAAGTGATGAAGCAATTTCATTAACACCTCCAAAAACATTCTCACTAGAAGAAGCTTTAGAATTTATAGCAGATGATGAACTTGTTGAGATAACACCAACTGCAATTAGATTAAGAAAAAAAGTATTAGATCCAAAACTAAGATTTAAAGAAAATAAATATGAATAATAGAAAAATATCTAAACAGAATTTTGTTTAGGTATTTTTTTTCGACAAAAAGTGACATAAGTAAATAGTAATATATAGTCGAAAAGAGGGATTTTATGTTAGATGTTGTTGTATTAAATTTGTTATTTATTTTATTTCCTATTATATGTTATTTGCTTTATATAGTGTATGCAAATTCTATGGGCAAAGAAGGAAATAACTTATTTTTCTCTTTATCAATGCTTTCATCTATTTATTTAATAATAAAATATTCAACATACTTTAAATATGATATTAATATATTAACGATAATACTTCTTATATGTATGTTAAAAAAAGAAGTTATATTGTCAATTGTTGTATGCGTATGCATGATTATGAGTATAAGAAGTGTAACTAATATAAATGTTATATATATAATTATTTATTACGTTATTCAAAATATATTATTTTTTGTAGTATTGAAAAATAAAAAAAATGAAACAAAATTAATTTTTTTTACAGCTATAGGTATATTATGTTCTTTATTACTAACTAGTTATTCAAAAGTATATATAATAATAAGTTATATATGTTATTCATTAATTTCTTATTTTTTAATGGTTTTAATTAATAAGAGTGAGAAAATAATAAAAATTTATGGCACAGTAAAAGATATAGAAGATGAAAAAACATTTAGAGAAACATTGTTTAAAGTAACCCATGAAATAAAAAATCCAATTGCAGTATGTAAAGGATATTTAGATATGATGGATACAAATAACATTAAACAAGTTAATAAGTATATACCTATAATAAAGCAAGAAATAGAAAGAACACTAACGCTTATGAGTGATTTTCTAAATTTAACTAAATTAAGTATTAATAAAAGCAAAATGGATATTGTCCTTCTTCTTGATGATATTTGTTCTTCTGTTGATGAATTATTAATTGAAAAAAATATACATTTTATATTTGATATTATTGAAGATGCCATATATATAGAAGGGGATTATGATAGATTAAAACAAGTAATACTAAATATAATAAAAAATAGTATGGAATCTATAAATAATAAAATAGGTTTAATTAAGTTAAGTACTATAATAAGAGGAAATTATATAGTTATAAATATTACAGATAATGGATGTGGTATGAATAAATCTACTTTAAAACAAATAGGAAATCCATTCTTTACAACAAAAAAGAATGGTACGGGTCTTGGTGTTAAATTAAGTAATGAAATAATTGAACTTCATGATGGAAAGATTAAATATATATCAAAAGAAGGAGTAGGTACAACTGTTAAAATATATTTAAAAATAAAAAAATAGTCATTAGACTATTTTATAATATATGGATCTATTTCTGTACCAGTTCCTGATACTAATAATGTATCATTTCTAAGAGCTATAATAGTTCTCATAGCTTTACCAATATATCCTTTTGATTCAACAATTCCTTCTTCATTATTTACATAATAAACATATAAATTATCAGTATTTTTAGCAGTTATTGTCCATCCATTTAAGTTTAAGAAATTATAATTTTGACAATTTTTGATATTAGTAGTACTACAAGCACTATCTAAACTAGCATTCATGTAATCATTAACAGTTATTATAGAAGTTAATTGATTAGATAATACTTCATTACAAGAATCAACTTTAGCATCACTCATATTAACTTTACCAATACATACATCATATCTAGTTAATTTAGCTTTTCTTTCTGGAGTAAATAATTCAGCATTATTTGTTATGTAATTATCTAAATATTCTTTAGCTCTACTTACTTTATAATCATTTATACCATCTTGACTATCAACTACAGAATTATATCTATCATCCCATACTTCATAATCTACATATATATCACTATACATCATTTTAATATTATTAGATTTATCAATACCTATAATTCTCCATTTTAATCCGCCGAAAGATACATAGTTATTTGGATTTTCACCTCTAAATATATAGTTTCCATTCATATTATATAATCCATCACCATTAGTTACAGTATTTGCTTTTATATGATTTACAAGTGTTTCATTACTATTGTTACCACAATTTAAGTATGGAGTATATACATATTCATTATCAATTTTAACAACAGTTACATATCCGTTGCAACCATTGCTACTTTTAATATAACCATTAGAAACTAAAGTATCTAAATTAATAGTTCTATAGTCATATTCATTAGTAGGAAGCATATTAGCATTACTACTCAAATATTTTTTAGAAGCATTTACTAAACCATTTTCTGTAAGAGATTTACCACCTTTACTAGTAGCAACTAGTACAATTATAATAATAAGTATTATTAATATAATTGCTGAGATAAATATTCTCATCATTTTATTATCCCATATTTTTTGCATTTTGTTTAAAAAGTTTTCCATTATATCACCCTCTAAAGAAATTATAACATAATTTTATCCTTATTTGTCAACTAATCTATATAAATTAAACGATGGAGTATTAAATAATCTTAAATTTACTTTACTATTTCCAATTCCACCAGATATATACATATCAGTATCATTAATCTTATAGTATGGATCATAATATTTTTTTGAATTATTCATCTTTACTAAAGCACCAATATAAGGAAGTCTAACTTGTCCATTATGTGAATGCCCACTTAATACTAAATCAAAATTATATTTAGATATTAAATCATAATTATCAGGGTAGTGCATCATTATTATTTTATAACTATAATCATCATCTTTAAATATATCATTAAATATTTTAATATTAGCATTTGTACTTATACCAGAAATGAGTATTTTTTTATTTTTTTCACTAGTTATAACCTCGTAATTATTATTAAGTGATTTAAAATTAGAATTAACCATAATTGAATCAAATGAATTAATATTTTCATCATCATCACCATTTACATAATAATTTCCATATGAACTCTTAATTTTTGATAAATATTTTGTTAATAATTTAGTATCGCCTTCAGTATAGTTTTTCTTCTTATCAATTAAATCTCCAGTAAATACTACTATATCTGGTTTTGTTTTGTTAATTTTATCAACTAAATTAGATAAAACTTTCTCATCAACGCTCATACCATAATGTAAATCCGAAAAATGTACTATTTTAAATCCATAAAAAGATGTATCTATATTTTTATTTACAACTTTATATTCTTTAATTATTAATCCTTTGGTACCTATAAATCTTAAGCATATAAATAAAAGTAAGATAAAAATAAGAATACCAAATATTATTTTCCATTTTAATTTAAGGTGTCTTTTAGCCATAATTTCCTCCTAATTAATCATTGATACAAAATATAAAATCATTAATATTGAATTATGCATAAAATGTAAAAACATAGTATTATATATATTATCACTGTCATAATATATATACATAAATACACTTCCTAAAACTCCGTAAGGTATTACATATAATACATCAAGAATATTTGTGTATGTTCCAATTACATGGGCACCACCAAATAATAATCCACCAATAATTATTCCTAACCATTTATTATTAAATATATCGCCAATTGTTTTTCTATATAATAACTCTTCTATAATAGGTGCACATAAACAAGTTGATATAAGACTATATATTGGTAATATATTAGTAATCTTTCTTATAACTTCTTCATTATTAGATATATCGCTATTTGTTATAAAACCAACTATTACATTTGAAAAAGACATAAGTATGAGTCCTAAAATATAATATCTTATATATTTATCAAAATATGATTTAAAGTTATCCTTAAAGTCACTAAATTTTTCTTTTAAATACTTTCTATAAATTAATACAACTATAATCCATGGGATTAATTCTGAAGCATAAATATATATTAATTTGCAAGTATAGGGCCATTTAGTTATATCAATACCTGCTAAATCTAATAAATAATTAACAAAAACTGAGAAGAAACTTAAAAACAAAAATATAAAAACATTTCTTAAAATTAGCTTTATCTTATTCATATATCCTCCAAATATAATAATTATATCATAAAAAATATTGTTTTTTAAATATTATATGATATAATACATGTAACAGCGAAGAGTGGGCAATACCCACTCTTTGATTTGATTGGAGGATATATGAGTATAGAAGAAAAAGTAAAAAATGCAATAGAAAGTGAGATTAATAATCTTGGTATTCTACTAAAAGAAGTAAAATATGAACAAGAAAAAGGAGTATATTACTTAAGAATATTTATCGATAAAGAACCATTTATAACAATAGATGATTGTGTATTGGTAACAAATACAATTAATCCAATATTAGATAAGATAGATATTATTGATAATTCTTATATGCTAGATGTATCATCTATAGAAAAAGGAGGTAATTATGAATAAGGAAGAATTTATTAATGCAGTTGATATTGTTGCAAAAGAAAAAAACATATCAAAAGATTTAATATTTGAAGCAATGGAATTAGCACTTGCAAGTGCTTATAAGAAAAATTTTGATTCTAAAACAAATGTTAGAGTTAATATTAACAGAGATACTGGAGAAATAAAAGTATTTAAAGTACTATATGTAGTAGATGAAATAAGTGAAGAAGATGAAGAAGCATATTCTAAAATATTAGTACCTGATGCAGAAAAAATAGTGGCAGGTATTAAAGCTGGTGAAACAATTGAAGAAGAAGTAACACCAAAAGATTTTGGAAGAGTTGCTGCTGCAACTGCAAAACAAGTGGTAACTCAAAAAATAAGAGAAGCAGAAAGAAATAGTATTATGAGCGAATTTGAAGGAAAACAAGATGAATTATTAGTTGGACTTGTTTCAAGAGAAGATGCTCAAAATTATTACATTGATTTAGGTAGAGCACATGGAATTTTATCTAAAAAAGAATTAATTCCAGGAGAAAAAATAGAAATGGGTTCATCTATTAAAGTATATGTTACAAAAATAGAAGATACTGGTAAATCTCCATTAATACTTCTTTCAAGAACACATTATGGTTTTGTAAAAAGATTATTAGAACTTGAAATACCTGAATTACAAGAAGGAATTGTAAAACTATATAGTGTTGCAAGAGATGCAGGTTCAAGAAGTAAAGTAGCAGTTTATTCAGATAATCCAAAAGTAGATGCTATAGGTGCATGTATTGGAGAGAGAAGTTCTAGAATAAATAGAATAATGAAAGAATTAGGTGGAGAAAAATTAGATATAGTTTTATATGATAAAGATCCAGCTATATTTATTAAAAATGCATTAAGTCCTGCTAAAGAAGTTAATGTAATAGTAACAGATCCAAAAAACAATATCGCACTAGCAGTAGCAGAAGGGGAACAATTATCACTTGCTATTGGTAAAAAAGGTCAAAACGTTCGTTTAGCTGCACGTCTTACTAAATATAGAATAGATGTAAAAACTAAAGAAGAATTAAAAGAAAGTGGAATAAATATATCTTTTGAATAGTATGAAAATAAAAAAAGTACCAATGAGAAGTTGTGTAGTTACACACGAAAAATGTGAGAAAAAAGACCTTATTAGAGTTGTTAGAACAAATGAATCAGAAGTTTTAGTTGATTTAACAGGAAAAATGAATGGAAGAGGAGCATATATTAAAAAGGATATAGATGTATTAAAAAAAGCACAAAAAAGTAAAGCTTTAGATAAACATTTAGAAGTAGAAGTACCTTTAAGTATATATGAAGAATTAGAAAATATAATAAATAACAAATAATAAATAATAAATGGAGGTGGATAATATGATGACAGTAAAAGAATATGCATTAGATATTAATAAAGATGTTAAAGTTGTATTAGAAAAATGTAGGGAACTTGGTTTTAATGCAAAAAATGAAGATGATATGTTAAGTGAAGATGAAGTAATTGACTTAGATAACCAAGTTTATAACGAAGATGAATATAACTTAGAAGATAAAGTAGAAGAAATAGTTTCTAATATGAAAAACGTAAAAGATACTAGCGTTAAAGTTCAAAAATTAAAGAAAAAAAGTAATATTATAAGCGCATCAGATTTTAAAAAAGAGAAAAAAGAAATGTACAAGCATAAAGAAAAATTAATGTCAAATGCACCAGATAAAGATGAAAATAAGATAGTATATAAAGAAGGAATGACTCTTTCTATGCTTGCTAATTTATTAAATGATAATCCAGTTAATTTAATAAAGAAATTCATGTCACTTGGTGTAATGTTAAATATGAACAGTCCAGTATCTTTTGATGATGCAGAACTTGTAGTTATAGATTACAACAAAGAATTAAAGAAAGAAGAAACAATGGATGCAGCTAACTTTGAAAAGTTAGAAATAACAGATGATGAATCACTATTAGAAACAAGACCACCAGTAGTAACAATTATGGGACATGTTGACCATGGGAAAACAAGTTTACTTGATAAAATAAGAGAATCTAGTATAGTAAGTGGAGAAGCTGGGGGAATTACTCAACACATTGGGGCATATCAAGTAGAAAAAAATGGTAAAAAAATAACATTTATAGATACTCCAGGACATGCTGCATTTACTGAGATGCGTGCAAGAGGAGCAGCTATAACTGATATAGTAATAATTATAGTAGCAGCAGATGATGGCGTAATGCCTCAAACAAAAGAAGCAATAGATCACGCTAAAGCAGCAAAAGTACCAATAATAGTAGCAATTAATAAAATAGATAAACCTACTGCAAACGTAGATAAAGTCATGACTGAAATGACTGATGCCGGATTAACACCCGATTCATGGGGTGGAGATACAACATTTATTAAAATATCTGCACTTACAGGAGAAGGTATAGATGAACTTCTTGAAACAATACTATTAACTGCAGAAATGGAGAATCTAAAAGCAAATCCAAATAGATATGCAATGGGTAGTGTTATTGAAGCCAAATTAGATAAAAATGTGGGATCAGTAGTAACATTATTAATACAAAATGGAACATTAAGATTAGGAGATAATGTAGTAGTTGGAACTACATTTGGTAAAGTTAGAACATTAAAAAATGATTTAGGAATAGAAATTGCATCAGCTCTTCCTAGTACTCCAGTAGAAATAACTGGACTAACGGAACTTCCAAGCGCTGGAGATAAATTTATGGCTTTTGAAACAGAAAAGCAAGCAAAAGCAATCGCAGAAACAAGAAAAGAAAAAGCAAAACAAAAATCAAATATGGCTAAAGAATCACTTTCACTTGATGATTTATTTTCAAAAATAGAAGGTGGAAAAAAAGAAATTAATGTTATATTAAAAGCAGATGTTAAAGGTAGTGAAGAGGCTGTTAAAAACTCACTTCTTAAGATTAATGTTGAAGGTGTAAAAGTTAATGTAATAAGAAGTGCAACAGGTGCAATCACAGAAAGTGATGTAGTTTTAGCAAATGCTAGTGAGGCTATAATAATTGGTTTTAATGTAAGACCAAGCAGTAAGACAAAAGAACTTGCTAAAGAGTATAATGTTGATATAAGATTACATAACATAATATATAAAGTAGTTGAGGAATTAGAATCAGCTATGAAAGGTATGTTAGATCCTGAATATGAAGAAAAAGTTACTGGAGAAATTGAAGTAAGAAAATTATTTAAATTCTCTAAAGTAGGAACAATTGCAGGAAGCTATGTAACAAGTGGAATAGTTAAATCTAATTCAAAAGCAAGATTAATACGTGATGGAGTAGTAATTTATGATGGTGCTATTTCATCAATTCAAAGAGAGAAAGATACTGTAAAAGAAGTAAAACAAGGATTTGAATGTGGAATAACTCTAGATAATTATAATGATATAAAAGAAGGAGATACCATTGAAGCGTATGAAATGGTAGAAATAAAAAGATGAAGGTAAAAACAGAAAAATATGCAAGCTTACTTTTAAAAGAAATAAATGATATTTTATATAGTGAAATACATGATGAAGATATAATTGGTACAACTGCAACATATGTTAAGTTAGCAGATGATTTAAGTTATGCTAAGATATATTGCTCAGTATTTAATATAGATAAAAAAGATAAGGCAATGCATGATTTAAATAATGCAAAAGGTTTTGTTAGAAGTGAATTATGTAAAAGAAAATTACCATTAAGAATTATTCCAGAATTAGAGTTTGTATACGATGAATCAATAGATTATGGTATGAAAATAGAAAAAATAATTGAAGAGGTTAAGAAAGAAGATTAACTTATTAAAAAATAATCATAAAGTAATTGACAACGTAATTATTAATATGTTATAATTTCGTTGTTCGTGGGGAATTAGCTCAGTTGGCTAGAGCATCTGCCTTGCACGCAGAGGGTCAAGGGTTCGAGTCCCTTATTCTCCAC
>HF990795.1:22264-36107 GCA_000436255.1 Clostridium sp. CAG:1193
CCACCATTTATAAATATAACTCCTATCTAAGGAGTTTTTTTGTTGTTATTTTTCCTTGACCCATAATTTACATATTTAAATATACATGCTATAATCTTATTATAGGAGGCATTATGAAAGATATAGTAGAAATTATAGTAGAAATACCATACAGATCTAGAAATAAATATGAAATAGATAGTGTTACGGGAAGAATAAAGTTAGATAGAGTTTTATATTCAGCAATGGGATATCCTGCTGAATATGGTTCAGTAGAAAATACACTTGCAGAAGATGGAGATCCACTTGATATATTAGTTTTTACATCAGAACCAACATATCCTGGATGTATAATACCGGCAAGAATAATCGGATGTTTAGAAATGATTGATAATAATAAACTAGATTATAAATTAATAGCAGTTTCTGCATGCGATCCAAGATATAATGAAGTAGGTAGTCTTAAGGATATTGCCACATTTACTTTAAAAGAAATAAAAAACTTCTTTGAGAATTATAAGAAGTTACAAAACATTAAAGTGGTTGTAAAAGATTATCGTGATAAAGAATATGCATTAAAAGTATTAGAAGAAAGTAAGAAAAGATACATAGAAAAAAACAGTTAAATTGAAATGTACCCTTTAGGGTTCACATCAAAATACTGTTTTTTTTAATAAAATAAGTTTTCTGAATAAAATACTGGCTCACAAGTAAGTATTATACCTAGTTTTTTAAGACTTTTTAAATCCCCATTTGTAACCATATATGTAGCATGTGCTTCACAATCTTTTAATAAAGAAAGTGCAGTAAGTGCTTTTTCAATCATTGAATTAGTTACAGAGCAAATTGATAATGCAATCATAACTTCATCTAGTTGAAGTGGATTATTACTATTTAAATCCTTTCCTCTTGTTTTAAATATAGGTTCTAAAACAGATGGAGAAAGTAAATTAATTTCATCTGGAATTTTGGTTAAATCCTTAATTGCATTTAGAATAACACTACTTGCAGGACTTAACAAGTTAGTTTCCTTTCCTGTAATAATTTTACCATTTGGTAATTTTAATGATATTACGTTAGTTTTAATTTTTTCACTTTTTAATAAAGCAGGTTTTACAACATCCAAATAATCTTCATCGATATTAAGTTCATTCATTAATAACTTAATTCTTTTTGGAACATCTTCATCAACAAGTCCCATTTTATAATTACATTTTTCTTTATAATATCTTCTTAATATTTCACGTTTTGAAGCGGACTCTACAATATCATTATTACTAATACAGTATCCAATCATATTTACACCCATATCAGTAGGAGATTTATATATATCACTATTAGTAATTTCTCTAAGTATACTTTTTAAAACAGGGAATACCTCCAAATCTCTATTATAATTTACTGCTGTAACACCATATTCTGATAAATGAAAGCAATCAATCATATTGATATCTTTTAAATCAGCAGTAGCTGCTTCATACGCAACATTGACCGGATGCTTTAAAGGTAAGTTCCATACAGGAAATGTTTCAAATTTTGCATATCCAGCATTTATCCCTCTTTTATGTTCGTGATAAAGTTGAGATAAGCAAGTAGCAAGCTTACCACTACCAGGACCAGGTGCATTTACTAAAATAAGTTTTTTAGTAGTTTCTATATAACTATTCGCACCATATCCTTCTTCACTAACAATTGTTTCAACATCAGTAGGGTATCCTTTTGTAAATGTATGTATATAAGTTTTAATGTTATGTCTTTCTAATTTTTTAATAAATTTATCTACACTTGCTTGATTTTTATATAAAGTAATTACAACTGAATTTATATAAAAACCTAAATTTTGAAGATTATCAATTAATCTTAGTATTTCAATATCATAAGTTATTCCATGTTCTTCTCTTGTTTTCTTTCTTTCAATATCATTTGCATTTATACAAAATATAATCTCGAGATCATCTTTTAACTCTTTAAACATACTTATTTTAGCGTCTGACATAAATCCAGGTAATACTCTTGAAGCATGAGTATCATCAAATAATTTACCACCAATTTCTAAATATAGTTTATCAAATAGTCCAAATCTTTCTTTTATTTTTTCACTTTGTATTTTTACATATTTAGGATAATCAAAGCCAATATTCTTCTTTTTCATAGTTATCACTTCCTTTTCTATATTAATGATAACATTTAAAATAAAATAAAAATATATAAAGAATAGAATATGTACGAAAATATACAAAAAAAGAAGTATTTATCTTGTTAATATATTAAATACTTCTTTTACATCTAATTTATCACCATTATATACTATATCAACTTTTTCACCTTTATATCTAGGTGTTAGATGCATATGAAAATGTTTTACTTCTTGACCATAATCATTATTTTGAGAAATGGTTAATCCATCTACATGTAACTTTTCTTTTAATAATGTATACATATTTTTAGAAATCATATTTATATGATTTAATGTATCAAGTGGTATATCTACTAAATTTGTATAATGTTTTTTTGGAACAATTAATAAATGCCCGTTACTAGCAGGGTTAATGTTCATAAAAACCTTTACAATTTCATCTTCAAATATAGTATAAGAGGGTGCTTCATTATTTACAATTTTACAAAAAATACAATCCATATTAATCTCCTTTGTAATAATTTTACCATAAATATTTAAATATGGTATAATTAAAAAGGTGAGCAGTATGAAAAAAATTTCAGTAAATATGTTGTCTATTGCAGATAAAGTAGAAGCCCAAGGTGTAGATACTGCATATGAAGAGTTAATGAATCTATTAAATAAGTATGGTAAAAAGGATTTAAAAGTAGTTAAAAACAAAGGTTTAAACTATGATATACTTCATATGCATACAGTAAATCCAATGAGTTATATAAAGCAAAGATTAACAAAAAATGCAACTCTTACATATGTTCATTACTTACCTAATAATTTAGAAGGAGCATTAAGAATCCCTAAATTAGCATTAAAAGTATATGAATGGTGGACAAAAAGGAGTTATTTAAAATCTGATTATTTAGTAGTAGTAAACCCTACATATATAGAAGAACTATCTAAAATGGGTTTTCCAAAAGAGAAGATATTTTATATACCTAATTTTGTATCAAGTGATAATTTTTATAAAATGAGTAAGTCTGAAATACAAAAGTATAGAAAAAAATATCATTACAACGAGGATGATTTTATAGTTATATCAGTTGGACAACTTCATAAAGGTAAAGGAATTTTTGATTTTATAAAAATAGCAAAAGAAAATCCAGATATAAAATTTATATGGGTAGGTGGGTTTACATTTGGAAAATTTATGGAGTCATATGACAAAATAAAAAAAGTATATGATAATCCTCCAGAAAATCTTACATTTACTGGTATTGTTAAAAGAGAAGAAGTAAATATCTTATGTAATATATCAGATGTATTCTTTATGCCATCACATTATGAATCTTTCGCACTTGTCGCACTTGAAGCTGCACACACAGAAAAACCTCTTGTTTTAAGAGATTTAGATACCTATAAAGATGTATATTTTGATAACTTCTTAAAAGGTAAGAATAATAAAGAATTTATAAAAGAAATAAGAATGTTAAAAGATGATAAAAAGTTATATAATGAGTATGTTAGTAAATCCAAGAAAATAAAATCAATATATAATGATGAAGTCATATATAAAAAGTGGTTAAATTTATATACAAAAATATCCAAGAAGAATCAGTAATATATACTGGTTTTTCTTTTTTTGTGGTAAAATAAGAATGATTGAGGTGATTTTATGCTTAAAATTGAGAATTTAAATGTAAGCGTTTCAGATAAAAAAATATTAAATGATTTTAATCTTTTAATAAATGATGGAGAAATTCATGCGATAATGGGACCAAATGGTACAGGGAAATCGACACTATCAAAAGTAATAATGAGAGATGAAGAATATAGAGTATTAAGTGGTAATATTACTTTTGATAATAATGATATTTTAAAAATGAGTACTGATGAAGTAGCAAGATTGGGAATATTCCTTGCTATGCAGTATCCAATTAGTATTGAAGGTGTGTCTAATGCAGATATGTTAAGAACAAGCCTTAGTATTAAAAATAAAAGTATGATAAATTTATATAAATTTATTACAGAATTAGAAGGTTATTATGAGAAACTTAATTTTGATAAAAGTAAAATACATTCATCAGTAAATGAGGGTCTTAGTGGTGGAGAAAGAAAGAAAAATGAAATAATAGGTATGAATATGCTAAAACCTAAATTTATAATACTAGATGAAATAGATTCAGGAGTTGATGTTGACAACTTAAAAGTAATTGCTGAATCTATAAAAAAATATCAAGAAGAAAGTAAAGCTTCTTTGTTAATTATTACTCATTATCCACACATATTAAACTATATTAAACCGGATTACGTTCATATTATGAATAATGGTAGCATTGTAAAAACAGGAGACTATAGTCTTGCTTTATCAATAGAAAAAAACGGATATGAGGCAAGCATTATGAAGGAAGAAAGTATTTGTGAATAAAATAGAAATAGATAAAGCAAAAGTTATAACTAAGTTAGATACTAACAAATATGATATAAAAAGTAATGAAAAATTAATTCTGAATATAAATGAGTATACACTTAGTAATTATGAATTTAATTTAGAAGAAAATTCTTACTTAGAAATTAATAAGTTTTATAAAAATAATGGTAATAATGAAGAAGTTACAATTAATTTAAATGGTATAAATAGTAAGGTTATCTATAATTTTAGTGTTTTAAGTAATAAAAGTGAAAAATATAAGATAAATGTAAATCATAATAATAAAAATACAATAAGTATAATTAATAATCATGGTGTGGTTTTAAATGATTCTAAATTATCATTTATTGTAAATTCAAATGTATATAAGGGTAATACTAAATCAGTACTTGAACAATCAAGTAAAATAATAATAATGGGAGAAAATAATAGTGAAATATATCCAAATTTATATATAGATGAATTTGATGCATCTGCACATCATGCCGCATCTATTGGTAAATTTAATAAAGATGAAATATTTTATTTATTAACAAAGGGAATAGATTATGAAAGTGCAGTTAACTTACTAATTAAAGGATTTTTAGAAAATAATTTAAATGGGGGTGATAAATTTGAATGTTAAAAATGACTTTAAAATGCTTGATAAAAGCATAGTATATTTTGACAGTGGTGCGACTACTTTTAAGCCTAATAAAGTATTAGACAGTATTGTTGATTATTATACAAATTATACAGCAAATGCACATAGAGGAGACTATGATATAAGTTATCAAGTAGATATTAAGTATGAGGGTGCAAGAGAGAAAGTAAGAGAATTTATAAATGCAAAAAGTGCTAGTGAAATAGTATTTACAAGTGGTGCAACTCAATCTTTAAATATGATAATAAGCGGATTTTTTAATGAATATTTAAATGATTTTGATGAAGTATTAATTACAAAGGCAGAGCATGCATCAAATATACTTCCTTGGTTTAATATAGATAAAAATATTAAAGTAAAATATATTGAACTAGATAACGATTTAGTTACTATGGAAAATGTAATAAAAAGTATTACACCAAATACAAAAGTTATTTCAATCGCACATATTACAAATGTGATTGGAGATATAAGGCCAATAAAAGAAATTTGCAAGTATGCACATGAAAGAGGTATTTTAGTTGTAGTAGATGGTGCACAAAGTGTTCCACACATTAAAACAGATGTACAAGATTTAGATGTAGATTTTCTAGCTTTTTCTGGACATAAAATGTGTGGCCCAACAGGAATAGGTGTACTATATGGAAAATATGAATTACTAGATAAAGTAAAACCACAAAATGTAGGTGGTGGAATGAATAACTCTTTTGAAAGTGATTCAACTTATAAATATAAAACTTTACCACACAGATTAGAAGCAGGAACACCTAATATAGAAGGTGCAATCGGACTAGGAAGTGCAATAGATTATTTAAATGAAATAGGAATGGATAATATAAATAAGTACATTCATAATCTTAGAGATTATGGAATAAAAGAATTATCAAAATTAGATAATATTGATATATATAACAAAGATATTTATTCATCAAATATAGTGTTTAATGTAAGAGGTGTATTTAGTCAAGACACAGCAACATACCTAAATAAATGTGGTATATGTGTAAGAGCAGGAAATCACTGTGCAAAAATACTAAAAGAAGAAATAGGAGTAACAAATACTTGTAGAGTAAGTATATATTTTTATAATACTAAAGAAGATATTGATTTATTAGTAAAAGCATTAAGTGAAAAAGACATATTAAAAAAATCACTAATATAGGAGGATTATGATACCAAAACATGTTGCAATAATAATGGATGGAAATGGAAGATGGGCAGAACAAAGAGGCTTAAAAAGAAGTGATGGACATAAGGCCGGTTCTGAGGCATTAAAAAAAGTAGTTGAATATGCATTTAATAATGGAATAGAAGTATTAAGCGTATTTGCATTTTCAACTGAAAACTTTAAAAGAAGTGCTGAAGAAGTTAATTATTTAATGAATTTATTTGTAGTAGTATTTAAAAAATATTTTAATGAATTACACAATAAAGGAATTAAAATAGTATTTTCAAAAAAAGAAGAGGGACTTCCTGTTAATTTAGAAAAATTAATTAAAGACATAACAGAAAAAACAAAAAATAATAAAAAAGGAATTTTTAATGTATGTATTAATTATGGTGGATATGATGAAATAATAGATATGACTAAAAAAATATCTACTAAAGTAAAAAATAATGAACTTGATATAAATGATATTAATGCACATGTTATAAATGAAAATTTATATCAAGTTCTTCCACCAATAGATTTAGTGATAAGAACAAGCGGGGAATATAGAATTAGTAATTTTATGTTATTACAAATGGCATATGCAGAATTATACTTTACGAATACATATTTTCCAGATTTTAATGATACTGAATTTGAAAAAGCGCTAAATGAATATAAAAATAGAAATAGAAGATTTGGAGGAAACACTTAAATGGTGTTTTTTCTTTTAATAAATATATTAATATTATATTAATAGTAGGTGATTATATGAAAAATGGATTTACATTAGTAGTAGTACTAATATGACAAGTAATGTAGATACAAGTAAAAGGAGTATATGAAGTAAAATATAATTATACAAATGTAGAAGAAGTAATAAAAAAAGTAACAGTAATATCTAATTAAATTTAAATAATAAAGTACTTGATTAAGTGCTTTTTTCTTTGATATAAATGTGCTAAAATTATAATGGTGAGGTAATGAACAAAATGACTAACGAAGAAATGCTTAATAAATATCCTTTTTTAGAAAGATTAATGAATGATATGCTTATTGTAAGTACAGAAGAAGATAATATAAATAAAGAATCTCCTACTATAAAGTGCTCAGTTAATGGAAAAGATATTTCTATTACTAAAGAGGTATTAACTAAGTTATTAACTGACGATAGATATTATAGTTATGTATTAAAATTATTTAATAATGAAATACCTTGTTTTAGAGTGTGTGGTGTTAAAAATGGAGATATTACACCTAGCATTAAACTTAGTAAAGCAGAAATTGTAATTGGTTTAGAAGAATTAAAAAAAGAAACTATTTTTACTGATGAAATGAATGATAAACTATCATATCTAAGTAGTGAAGTTTCTTTTAACAAGTTTTTTAATGATTTTAAGGATAATGCATATCAAATATCTATAGATGGATTTGATATAGTAATTCCACTTCTTGGAATGATTAATTTTTTAAGATTAAAAGAAGACTATTACTTAAAATGCTTATCTTTAGATACAATATCAAATACTAAAGTAGAATACTTTATATATGCACTTACTAAATTTATAGTTGATGAACATATTCTTGATAATTATGTAATGAATGAAGATATGATAGACAGAATATCAAAACTCATTTGTAATGAAGTAATTGATGTAGAATCTTTAAATCAAATAACAAAAACGATTGATAAAGAAAAAGATAAAGTAAAAGTTAACGAACGTTTTCATGATTATATAATGAGTGATATGGAAGGTTTATCTCTACTTGAAAAAAGTATTTATATATATATTAAAATGTGTAAATCATTTACTTATGATGAGGAGTTTTATGCATCTGGACAAACTGGTTTACCTACTTTAAAACATAGAGATATTAATAACATAGAAAAAATAGATTTAACAAATAACAAAATAGTATGTTATGAATTTAATGCTATATATGCTAAATTTTTAAGCGAACTTGGAATTAATTATATAAGTATTACAAGAGGTGGAAATGAATATGGCACAGGACATGCTTATTTAACGTATCGTATTGGAAAATATTTAATTAATGCAGATTCAGTTGAATCAATAATACGTGGTGATTTATTTCAAGCAAAACTTAATTTACCACTTAATGGTCTAGTTTGTAAAAATACAAATCTTGATACAAAAAGTGAATTTTCATCTATAGTAGATAAAGTATATAAACGTTTTATTGGCTATAATACAAGTTCTAATATTTCTTTTGAAGATATAAAAAATGAATATGAAAGTTTATGTTCAAAAAGAAGTATTCCTCTTGAAGAAAGAGTATCTATACTTATAAATAAAGTAAATGGTGCAGATTTAGAAGGTGTTGATTCTCTTTCTTACATAATACATTTAAATAATCTTTTATTTACATCACTTGAAAAAAAGAAAAATATGGTTGTATCTCTACTAAAACATAATTTAGGAGATGATAAAGTAGGGGTATCAGTTATCTTTACAATTAATAAAAGTGATGTAAATAAAAATAGTGATGAAAACAAATATATATATTATGAACCCAAAAATAAATTAATAGAAATTCAAAAAGATGAGATATTAAAAGAAATGAAAGATGGCTCTTTATCTTATATAAAGGGAAGTGTTTATAAAATACCTGGTACTAATATAGGAGATGAATTATATGAGAGAAAAACTAATAGAAATAAATAATGAATTAATAAAGATAACAAAAAATAAAAAATATATACTTATAGGTAAACTATTAGAAGATAAAAAATGCTTTTTTAAATTAGATATTAATACAGCTTACAATATATTAAGAGATTTAAAAATAAAAGAAGAAGATATAAAAAAAGTATATATGAATTTAATAGATGCAAATAATTATTAATGCGTGGTATAATATAAGCTATAGGTGGTGATTTTATGGAAAAAATCAAATATTTATTCGGAAGAATTAAAAATATGAATTTCAAAAGAATGTTTAGTACTATTGATGAAATACATGAATTATCAGGTAAATCAAAAATATATTTATTTTTTGATATTATTAATTGTGCATTAAGATATCAATCAGGATATGTTGATTACCTTCTTTTTGAAATGTGGCGCCTTAATAAAGATGAAAGAAAAACAGTTTTAACAAGAGGAAAAAATAATGTATTTGTTAAATACTATAATAATCCAAGTTATAATCATATATTTTTAAATAAAAATGAATTTAATGAAAAATTTAAAAAATATTTAAATAGGGAATATATAATTTTAAATGGAAATAATAAAGATGAATTTAATAAATTTTTAAAAGGAAAGAAAGTAATATTTTGTAAACCAACAAGTGGAACTCACGGAGATTCTATGGAAAAAATAGTTATTAGTGAGTTTAAAGGAGACTTATATGATTACTTATATAATAAAAATTTAATTTTAGTTGAAGAAGTTGTTATTCAATGTGAAGAAATGAATAAACTATATCCTTATGCGATAAATACAGTAAGAATTATAACAGTACATAAATATGATGGTGAGGTTTTAGTTGTTGCTGCATATCAAAGAATAGGAAATCATGGTTATATAGTAGATAATTATAATGGTGGTGGAATGGTTGTACCTATTAATGAAAAAACAGGTATAATTGAATATCCCGCAGTTGATAAAAGAAAACAAATTTATTATAAACATCCAATGACTGATACACCTATAGTTGGATTTAAAGTACCTAAGTTTTCTAGTGCAGTAAATCTTGCAAAAAAGGCTGCTAAAGTAATAGATGAAATAAGATATGTAGGATGGGATATAGCAATAACAGATAAAGGCCCTGTAATAATAGAAGGCAATGAATATCCAGGACATGATATATATCAACTTCCAGTTCACAGAACTAATAATATAGGAGTTTTACCAAAATTTGAAGAATCACTTGGTAAAATAGAAAGTTTAAAGAGGTAAATATGAAAAAAATATTAACAGGTTTGCAACCAACAGGAAAAATTACATTAGGTAATTACATGGGTGCAATAAAACAAATGAAAGAATTACAAGATGAATACGATTCATATATATTCGTTGCAAATATGCATGCAATAACAGTACCACAAGATTCAAAAGAACTTATTAAAAATACAAGAAGTTTAATTGCAATTTATTTAGCATGTGGAATAGATCCAAATAAAAATACAATATTTATACAATCAGATAATTTATATCATGCCAATTTATCATGGGTTTTAGAATGCAATACATATTATGGCGAGTTATCAAGAATGACTCAATTTAAAGATAAAAGTAGTAAAAATGTTAATTTTACATGTGGACTTTTAACATACCCAGTATTAATGGCAGCAGATATACTACTTTATGATACTGATTATGTTCCAGTAGGTGCTGATCAAAAACAACATCTTGAAATAACTCGTGATTTAGCAGATAGATTTAATAAAAAGTATGGAGATACATTTAAATTGCCTGAACCATACATACCAACATCTGGTACAAAAATAATGGATTTAGTAAATCCAACTATAAAAATGAGTAAATCTGCAGAAAATAAAAAAGGAGTAATATATTTATTAGATGATAAAGATGTTATAAGAAAGAAAATAATGTCTGCTACTACAGATAGCGATACTGCTATTAAATATGATGTAGAAAATAAACCAGGTATTTCTAATTTAATGAATATATATTCATCATTAACTAATAAAACTATAGAGAGTATTGAAAAAGAATTTGAAGGTAAAAATTATGGGGAATTCAAAAGATGCGTTAGTGATGTAGTAATTAATTTTATAGAGGGTATTCAGCAGAAATATTATGAATATTTAAATAGTAGTATTATAGATGAAATACTAGAAAAAGGAAGAAAAAAAGTTATAGAAGAAGCACGTACTAAATATGAATTAGTAGAAAAAAGAATAGGATTTAGCAAGTAATATAACGGAGGTTTTGGATGAAATATATAGATTTTGATGGTGTAATACTTGATACAGAAAGTTTAATGTTTCATGAAAAAAGTGGTTTTTGGCAATTTTCTCATGATGAACAGATTGAGTATGTAAAAAATCAAGATTGGATGAGAATATTAAATCAAGCAACAGTTATTAAAGATGCAATAAACATATTAAAAGAATTAGATGCTAAAGATACAGCAATATTAACAAAAGTGCATTCGCTTAACGAAGCAGATGCAAAAATAAATTATTTAAGAGATAATGGCGTAAAACAAAGTGTAATTTTAGTGCCATATAAATTAAGTAAAAGAGATGTTGTACCTGCTATTGGTAATATACTTGTAGATAATGCTATGTTTAATTTAGATGAATGGAAAAAGTCTTCAGGCATACCAATATTTTTTAACAAGGATGATGAAGATATAGATGAATATGGAATAAAAAATGAAAATTATCCAAAAATAAAAACACTTAGATTTTTAAATCATTATAAATAAGAGGTTTGTATGAAAAAAATAAAATTATTAATATGTAAAATATCTGGTTTTATATTAAAAATATTTGGAAGAGGCTCTAATTTCCCAGGTGAATTATTATTAAAATTAGATAAAAATTACGATAAGTATTTTAAGATGCCTAAAATAGTTATAGCAGTAACAGGAAGTGCTGGAAAAGGTTCAACAACAACAATAATTGCAGATACATTAAGAAAATCTGGACTTACTGTTTCACATAATAAATTTGGAAGTAATATGCTTCCTGGTATATTATCACTACTTATTAGTAGTTCAGATTTAAGCGGTAATATAAAAACAGATGCACTTGTTTTAGAAGTAGACGAAAGATATACAAAAAAAGTATTCACACTTACTAAACCTGAGTATGTTGTTATTACTAATATATGTAGAGATCAACCACCAAGACATGGACATGTTGATTTAGTTTTTGAAAAAATAAAAGAAGCATTAAATGATAATATGCACTTAATATTAAATGCAGATGATCCATACCTACAAAAATTTAATTTAGACAATAAATACAAAGTTACATATTATGGAATTTCAAATAATAAATATACTTATAAAAATAATAAATTTAATAATATAAATATGTATTATTGCCCAAAATGTATGAAAAAATTAAAATATAATTATTATCATTTTGAAGCAACCGGAGATTATTATTGTGATTGTGGTTTTAAAAGACCAAATATAGATTATTATGCAACTAATATAAATTTAGATAAAAGTATTATGACTATTAATAATAAATATGATATAAATATAAGTTTTAATGTTTTGTATTATGCTTATAACATTTTAGCATCTTATTCAGTATGTAAGTTAGTTGGGTTAGATGAAAGCGATATAAGTAAGTATATTAGCAGTATGGAAAATAATAAAAAATTAAATGATTCATATAAATATAAAAACAGATGTATATATGTAATGAATAACAAAAATGAAAATAGTACAACTTTCAATGAATCAGTATTATTTACAGAAAATCACAAAACAGAAAGAACTATAGTAATTGGGTGGAAAGAAATAAGCAGGAGATATGAGTTTAATGATATGTCTTGGCTTTATGATATAGAATTTGAATTATTAAATACTAAGTATACAGATAAAGTAATATGCGTAGGAAGAGATAAATATAGTATTGCAACAAGAATGAAATATGCAGGATTTAGTGATGATAAAATTAGAGTATATGATACATTAGAAGATGCAGAAAAAATGATAAAAAATAAATCAAAAGGAGATATTTTTGCAATATTGAATTTTGATTATGTAAAACCATTTAATGAAATGATGGGACGTGATTAAATGAAAGTGAGTATATTACATTTATATTATGATTTAATGAACTTATATGGAGAAATAGGTAATATTAAAGCAATAGAACTTAATTTAAAAAAACAAGGTATAAAAGTAAGTATTGATAATTTATCTATAAATGATGAAATAGACTTTAAATTATATGATTTAATTTATATTGGATGTGGAACTGAAAATAATTTAGAAATAGTAAAAAAAGATATATTAAGATATAAAAATGATATTAAGAATTTTATTGAAAATGATAAGTTTGTAATATTAACAGGTAATAGTACTAATTTACTTATAGATATATTTAATAATAAAGATTATAAAATAAAACATTTAGATAAAAGAATTGTTGGAGATGTAATATTATCAAGCAAGTATACAAAAGATAATATAATAGGATTTATAAATAGTAGTGATATTTTAGTAAGTGATAAGCCTATATTTAAAACAATATCTGGATTACTTAAAGATGATGGTATTTGTTATAAAAATATGTATGCTACAAACTTGCTTGGTCCAGTATTAATAAGAAATCCAGAACTTTTAGAATACATTTTAACAAAATTTATTAAATCTAAAGATTCAAATTTTAAAATTAAAAACTTTGGTTTGTCATTAGAAAAGAAAGCATATGATTCATATATGAATACGTATCATAGTGATAAATAATATATACAAAAGTGTTAATTGATGGTATAATTAACTCATGCCGATGTAGCTCAGTAGATAGAGCAACTGTTTCGTAATCAGTAGGTCGCGAGTTTGATT
>HF990796.1:0-3916 GCA_000436255.1 Clostridium sp. CAG:1193
AGTTCCAACTGCTATTCCGTTAAAGCTAGTTCATTGCCACTTCTTAACATAAGAGCATATACTAAATCTTTTAAATATATTTCTTCGCCAACACTTAAATAAACATTAGAGCCGTATGCTTTTAATATTTCATCACTTACTATTATTTTGTCTTCCAACATCCCACTTTCTATTGCAAGAACTGCAGTCATAATTTTAGTAGTACTTGCAATTAATCTTTTATCATCAATCCCTTTACTATATAATATTCTTCCTGTATCTTCATCCATTAAAATTGCACTTTTACTAGTTACCACAACTGCATTTGTAAATACTGGAAACAGCATCAAAAAAAGTATTACTAATATTTTTTTCATAAAACCACCTACATATTTATATGAAAAAAAGAACTATTTTAGTCCTTTATCCTTTATATAATCCATGTATTTTTTGTCTATCTGCTTCAAGTAAGTCATCTAATACCCATTTATCATCTATTTTAGTTAATGTAAAATCTATTACATAAGTAGTTCTATCTTTTGTAGAAAACATCTTATCCAGTTTATAATCCCAAAATTTAGATGTATCTATATCAGTAGAACCTTCTTTTAAAAATTCTTTATTATTTTCTTCTAAATACTTATCAGCATCATTCATAACTTTCTTTAAATCATATACTTCTATTTCTGCAGTTACTACTGCTTTATCATCTGTTATTACTTCATCTTTTATTGTGTAATTTAAATCTTCATATTGTCTTTTTAATACATCTTTATATTTTGCTTTCTCAGAATCTGTTAAATCTTCAGTAGACATTACAGAATCAAGTTGTATTAATACATCACTATTTAAAGAATTATAATTTGAAAATAATTTTGCTACTTCTCCTTTTGGAGTATTAGTTGTTTGTTTATTGCATCCACATCCACATAAACACATTATCATAAATAAAAATATTAGTATTTTTTTCATATTTCCTCCCTGTTAATATGATTTACTAATATTTTATTTTTATACTAAAAATCGCAATTACCTGGTGTTCTTGGATATGGAATAACATCTCTTATATTATCAACACCCGTTAAATATATTAATAATCTTTCAAATCCCATACCAAATCCAGAATGTACACATCCACCAAAACGTCTTAGATTTAAATACCACTGCATACCTTCTTTTGGCATATTTAATTCTTCCATACGTTTTACTAATTTATCATAATTTTCTTCTCTTTGACTTGCGCCCATTAATTCACCTGCTCCTGGCACTTCAAGATCTGCTGCTGCTACTGTCTTACCATCAGGATTTTGTTTCATATAAAATGCTTTTATATCTTTTGGCCAGTCTGTTATAAATACAGGCCCATCAAAATATTCAGTAATATATTTTTCATGTTCTTTTGCTATATCTTCACCATATTCTGGAGTAAATTCCCATTTAACTTTAGCATCTTTTAATATAGTAATAACATCTTCATGGCGTATTCTTGTAAATTTACTATTTACTAATTTAGTTAATTTATCAATAAGACCTTTTTCTACAAATTTATCTAAGAAGGTCATCTCATCTTTACAATTATCAAGTACATAACTAACTACATATTTAAGCATATCTTCCATTATATTCATATCACCTTCTAAATCACAAAATGCTATTTCAGGTTCAATCATCCAGAATTCACTTGCATGTGTTTTTGTATTAGAGTTTTCTGCTCTAAATGTAGGACCAAATGTATATGTTTTTTTGTATGCTAGTGCAAAAGTTTCTGCCTCAAGTTGTCCTGATACTGTAAGAGATGCTTGTTTTCCAAAGAAGTCTTTTGTATAATCTACTTTTTTACTATTTTTTACTTTTTCTAAATCAAGTGTAGTTACTTGAAACATTTGTCCAGCACCTTCGCAGTCACTAGCTGTAATTAATGGAGCATGAAAATATACATATCCATTGTCTTGGAAATATTTATGTATCGCATACGCAGCTACACTTCTTACTCTAAATACTGCTTGAAAAAGGTTTGTTCTTGGTCTTAAATAAGCTTCATCTCTTAAAAATTCTCTAGTATGCTTTTTAGGTTGCATTGGATAATCTTCATCACAATCACCTAAAACTATTACTTTTTCTGCTTTAAGTTCAATTGATTGACCACTACCAACTGATTCTACTATCACACCATGTACTTCTATTGCAGAACCATTTTTTATCTTAGTAATTTCTTCAAAATCACTTAATGAGTTATCATAAACTATTTGTAAATGATTAAAGCATGTACCATCAGAAAAATCAATAAAACCAAATTCTTTTTGCTTCCTATGATTTCTTACCCATCCTTCTACAATTACAGACTTACCCTTATAATCTTTTTCAAATATTTGTTTTAAATCTAATTTCATATTCCCTCCTATAAAATAAAAACAGTTATGTCCCATAAAGGGACGAATAACTGTTAATCCGCGGTTCCACCCAATTTGTCAAAATGACCACTCAAATATTATAACGTAATAAACGGCCCGGTCTACTTAATTTCTTCGGGCAACTCCAAGTGTTATTCATATAACTATATTAACTTGTTTTCACTATACCAAGCTCACTAATAATAATCATTATATTACTTCTCTTTTCAAAGTTTATACACCTAATATATCAAATAATTCTATTTTTGTAAACATTTTACATGTCTTTTTTTCTTGCTATTTTCTCTTACCATATTAAGCACATTTTTATATCTTAAAATATCATCACTTGATAATTTTGATAATTTTAAAAATGCTTCATTTTCACTTATTTCTACTTTTTTATAATAACTTAAATTATCAGTATCTTCTTTACTAATAATTTCCATGGTAACAAAATCACGCATATCATCACTTTCAATACCTATAATATCGCATGCTTTATAATAATTTCCTACATTAATGACTCCTGGTAATTCATTATCTTTTGTATATGGAAAATCACTTTCACTATCATATACAAAAGGCATATTTCTTAAACTTAAAATATAATACTTATTCATAAATAACCTCTTTCAATCACTATATTACATTATTTTATTATTTTGTCAAGATTTATTTACCATATATGGAAGCATTAATAAATTATATAATTCACTTGGTATTGTATTAATATAATTAGTTAAAATTTCATATATTTTTATAATACTTTCTTCATTTTTATTAAAACATTCATAATATAAATATTTAAGTTTATCTATATTATTATTTTTATACATATTATTTATTTCCTGCTTCATAAATATTAACTTCTTTTTATCATGTCTTGTAATAAGTTCTTTATCTTCTTTAGATATAATTGTATATTTTAAAGTTACTGGTTTTATTTTCTTACATATTTCAATTATATCAAGACCCTCATCAAGTAATAAGTCACTTTTCATAATTGATATACCTTTATAATTAAATAAACATGCGATTATAGATGAATTAGAGGTAAATAAACATGCGTACTCAATACTTTTTATACTTTTACTTGTATATACTTCACAAGTATTATGTATTTCTTTTACAAATTCATCATCAAGCATTATCTTATTATTTCTAATATCATTAAGGGTATCTTTATTAACCTTTATTATTGCAATCTTTTTTACATAATCAAAATTATCACAATCATCCCATTCATAAAACTCATATAACTTCTCATTAAAATTAAGTAAAATATCATATATATATTTCATTTCTTCCTCCTAAAAATTGATAAATATATAATTAACGGCCCAATAAAAATAAATAAACATTCTATTCTCTTAATAATAAAGTTTACATATTCTAAAAAAGTATACCCATTAACGAGTAAATTTAAATAAAGAATTAATGATGTTACACCAATTACTGACATAATTACTCCTAAAATATATGTAATAATTCGTAAAAACATAATATCACCATTAAATTTTATTTATTAAATATAAAATTTATTA
>HF990796.1:3944-25240 GCA_000436255.1 Clostridium sp. CAG:1193
TTTATTATATAATTTACTAGAGGGTGATTTTATGAAATTATTAATGTATATTATTTTAGGATTTATTCAAGGCTTTACAGAGCCAATACCAGTTTCTTCAAGTGGACACTTAGTAATATTTAATTCCCTACTTAATGTAGAAGAGTTTAAAGATTTAAACTTTGAAATAATAGTTAATTTTGGTAGTTTACTTGCAATATTATATTTTTATAGAAAAGAACTTATAAGTATTATTAAAGATTTCTTTATGTATATTAAAACTAAAGATAATAAATATAAAGAAAATTATAAGTATGCTTGGATGATAGTTATTGCAACTATACCAGCAGGTCTCGCTGGACTTTTATTAAAAGATAAAATAGAAGCTATAACTAGCCCAAAAGTAGTTGGAATATCTTTACTTATTACAGCTTTAATGTTGTTTTTAGTAAAAGATATTAAAGGTACAAAAACAAAAAAAGATATTGGTATAAAAGAAGCTATAACAGTTGGATTATTTCAAGTAATCGCACTATTCCCTGGTATTAGTAGAAGTGGATCTACTCTAGTTGGAGGAATGAGTTCTAAACTAAATAGAGAAACATCTTTTAAATTTAGTTTTATGCTTTATATACCAATTAGTTTTGCAACCATGATATTAGGTGTTAAAGATGTAGCGACAAGTGGTAATTTAAGTAATTTATGGTTACCATATACACTTGGTATGTTAGTATCTATGGTAGTTACTTACTATTCAATTAAATGGTTTAAGAAATTACTTGAAGAAGGTAAACTTATATATTTTGTATACTACTGTTTAGTTGTAGGAATTCTAACAATATTATTTTTATAAAAAAAAGCAAAAAATTGCTTTTTTTATTATATAAATGCTATAATAGAATTGGTGTAGGATATGAAAAAAGTAGTTATATGTACAATATATGCAATTTTGTGTTTATTAATTTATATTAAAACTGATTTTTCAAAATCAGTAACTATATCTAAAATAGATTATGATTCAAAACCTTTTACTGAAATAGAAAAAGTAGATGAAAAAAGTGAATGGATAAATATTCCCACTTATGAAGAGTCAGGTGAAGTTACACATCCAAAGGTAATATATCAAAATAAAGGAATAAATGGATATAAGTACTGGATGGTATCTACTCCTTACCCATTTAATGATGCATATTATGAAAATCCTTCTATAACTGTTTCAAACGATGGAACTAATTTTATTGAACCAGATGGAATTAAAAATCCAGTTAGTGGATTTTCAGATACATATAATGATAATTCATATTATTCTGATCCTTTTATGTTATATAATGGGAGTGAATTTGAACTGTTTTATAGAAAAACTAAATCGATAGATAACGGCAAATATATAAAAGATGGATTTAATTACATGATATATCAAACTTCAAAAGATGGTATTTCGTGGAGTGAAAAAGAATACATTTTATTAAATAATCCACCTGAAAGATATATGAGTATGTCAGTAGTTAAACAAGATAATTTATATAAAATATGGTATATAAATTATGATGGTGTAATTAGATATATAGAAAGTGCTGATTTAAAAAATTTTAGTAAACCAATAAGTGTAAAAGTTAATGATTTTAATAAATTTATATGGCATGGTGAAATACAATATGTAGATGGAAAATATGTACTAGTACTTTTAATAAGATATAAACTTTATTATTCTGAATCAGTTGATGGCATTAATTTTGATAGACCTAAACTTATTGATACTAATCTTGATGAGTTAAATGGTACTATACATCATATATACAAATCATCATTTATAATAGATAAAAATAAAGTTGAATTATTCGTTCCAATAAGAGTAAACTATGTTTGGAAAATGAGACACTTTGTATTTGAAAAAGAAAATTTTTATAATTTTATTAACAAAAAAGAAATCAACTGATTTCTTTTTAATTATCTTTATTAGTTATAAATTTATCAACTTCTACTTTATTTATTGATTCAAATTTATTAGTTATTTTCTCAGTAGTTATATTAACCTCTTTAACATCTCTACTTACTTTATCAATACTTTTTTGAAGAGTATCCCATCTTTCTTTATAACGAGAAAATTCAACACTTAAAGCACTTAATTCTTTTTGAATTATAACTGCATATTTATCTCTTTCAGTATTTTTAATAACGGTTTGTACAACAGTAAGCATAGACATAAGTGTTGTTGGAGATGCTATCCAAACCCTATTCTTATATGCATAATCTATTATGTCTTGATGATATGCATTAAGTTCTGCAAATAAAGCTTCAGCAGGCAGAAACATAAATGCTTGATTAGAAGTAACACCAGGAATTATATATTTTTCTTTAATCGCATCTATGTGTTTTTTTACATCTAATTTAAATTTTTTTTCATATAATTCTCTATCTAACTTAGATAGATTTTTATCAACCATTCTTTCATAGTTTTCAAGAGGAAACTTTGAATCAATTGCAATTGTACCAAGTGGTTCGGGCGCATACATTACTGCATCTGCTATATATCCATTGGGAAATTTATGTTGTAAATCATATATTTTAGTATTATTTTCACCAAATACATTTCTTAATATATTGTTTAAATTAACCTCTCCAAAAGTACCTCTGCTCTTTTTATCAGTAAGAATTCCCTGTAAAGATACTATATCACTAGATAAAGTTTCTATTTTCTTCTGTGCCTCATCTATTTTAGATAGCCTTTCTAAAACAGACATAAAAGTTTTATTAGTCTTATCAAAGTTTTCATCTAATCTACTATTAACTTTTTCATTTATTTTTATTAATCTATCTTCTATCTTATCATTTAAATTATTAAAATCTTGATTTAAATTTCTACTAAAATCTGATTTAAAATCCCCTATTTCTTTAGTAATATTAGTCTCAAATCTACCTAGTCTTTCTGTAATATTACCTTCATTTATATTCTTAAATAAAGATATAATAACTAGTATTATAGTTATTATAAGAAGTACAATTATTATATAATCCACATTATCCTCCTATATATACCTTACTCATTCCATCAAAATAACTAAGGTTTTTATCACACCATTCTTTTGATGGTTCATTTCCTTTTCCAAATGTAGTTGTCAAATTAACTGCTAGTAGATTATCTATATATGCTTTATTTACAGTTGAACTTTCATTATCCTTATGAAAATAATTCCCACCTACAAAGAAGTTACCATTATATTTATCTTCTGTGATAGAGCCTAATGCAGATATTTTTTCCCATCCGTTTGTTTCTCTATTGATTGTTGCGACTACAAAGTCTCCACCACCATAAGGAGCAATTGTCATATACATTGTAGAAGTATCACTAGCAAACTCAATTACATTTACATATTCAGATAAATATATAACATCTCCTATATTAACTTCATTACTATCAACTGCAAAATTGCTTCCAGCCCATCTATTACTTGTTTCAGTATATAATGATGCATTTCCTTCATACTTATCGTCATTAGTTATTTTATTACCAGGAGAAAACCATAAAAACCCTTCTGTACCATTTTCCATACCACCATTTTTTACTAAATTAGTTATATTTCTTTCTATGTAGGTATTAACATACATATAATTATCTAATTTATTTGCAATAACATAACCTGTCATATTAGTATCTGTTACTGGATTTTTAACTGGACATTCTAAATAATCTTCATCACATAAATCTGTAATAGAAACTGATATTGGTGCATTTAATTCATAATCACTTACATAATTTTTTGCAGCAGATATTACTATATCTTTTACTCTATTTAAAGCATCTTCCTTTGATTTTTTTAATTGACTTAATAGCTCAGGTACTGCAAAAACCATAAGTATACCTAATATTGCTATTACTGCTAAAAGTTCTACTAAAGTAAATCCATTTTTATTTTTCATATCATCACCTATCATAAGTATACATTCTTTTTTACTCAAAATCAATTAGTGTTTTTATATTCTTTATATCCTCCTTTAATTGAATATATTTTATAACCCATTTTATTTAATTTTAAAGATAATTCTCTAGATTTAACTCCTAAATCACAATATAAATAATATTTTTTATTCTTCTTTAAATATTTTTCTGGCACTAATTCTAGTATATCTATTGGAATATTTATAGCATTATCTATATGATTCATTTTATACTCATAATTCTCTCTTATATCAATTAATGTTATATTATTTAAATTTAAACTATTAAGATTAACTTCCATCTTATCACCCAATATATTTTATGAAAAAAAAATAACACTGATTAGGTGTTATTCATCAAAGAAGAAATCATCAAAGAATTGATCATCTGTTGTATCTTCATCTTCTATATCATTTATTATTTTATCTATATCTTCTGATACTTTAACTGCATCTTTAGTATCAGGTTCAATAATCTTTTTAAGATCATCATTATTTTTATTAATTTTTTCTTTAATATTATCATCAATATCAATAACCTTATTTTCTTTAATACTATTATTTATTTCTTTAGATTTTTCCATTTCTTCTTCTTTTTCAAGTTCTGCTATTTTAGCATCTATTTTCTTTATTAATTCATCAACATCAAACTCATCTTCATCACTTTTTGTAATTGATTTAGATGGGAAATTCATTGGTGGTCTATCTATTGGCATGCTTGATTTAAATGGAGGATTATCTTTTAAAGAACTTCCAAGTGGACTATTCATCATACTCTCTTTTTTCTTTTCTTTAACAAATGTCCTCATATCAAAAGTTTCAATTGAATGTTTTTGCCTTTCTGGATATGCTGCTTTTTCATATTTTGGAATATTCCAGTTATATTCATCTACACCTCTTAATTTAGTTTTAAAAGGATCCATTCTGTGTTTTTTAATTATAGCATCTTTAAATTGTAAACGTTGTAAATCTGATACGGTAATAAGTGGTCTTGTTTCATCTGGTTTATCCTTTCCTTTACCTTTTACTTTTCTTTCACCACATAATTTACTTATTTCTTCAAGTGCATTTAATTCACTACTTAATAAATAAATCATATTACCACAGTTACCTTTAATAGTTTCTGCATTTTCTTTTCCATAAACTTGATTTAACTGTGCGAAGTTCTGGATTATTAAATTAAATCTAATTTGTCTTGAACGTGCAGCTGTTATCATTGTTGTTACATCTTTTAATTCTGGCATATTTGCAAATTCATCTAGTATAAAGTTTGTTCTTATTGCAAGTTTACCACCATTTTCTTGTGCTACATCTATTAATGATTCATAACATTGTTTTACAAATATTGTAGTAAGTGAGTGATATGTTGTTTTTTCATCTTGTATTACTAGGAATACTGCTGTTTTCTTTCTTCCTATATCCATCATATCAAAATCACTAGCTGATAACATTTCAGATAAATTTTCTGCCATTGCAAATATATTTATCTTTTGTCTAAATACAGATATAATGCTTCCTTTTGTTTCATTTGGAGCATCAATTGTACCAGCAGCATTTATATATGCTGGATTAGTAACATCTTTTAATTTAAAGTATTCTTTTGCATAACTAGATGCCCCATATTTTTCTTCACCTACAGTAAGCATTTGAATAATTGAATTTATATTAACACATTTTTCATCTGCATCTTGAAATAATCCTTGTGCAAGACCAACAAAGTAATCTGCTGATGTATTTTGCCAAAATGGATCATCTGCTTTTTCATCATGAAGTATATTTATAGCAAGATCACGAAGTAATTCATTAGATTTATCATAATTACCACTTTTATATAATTTATATGGTAATGATAATGGATTCCAACTATTACCTTTTTGTGGATTACGGAAGTTTAATAATAATATATTGTATCCTCTATCTCTTAAGAAATTTGCATTGTTTTCAAATATTTCTCCTTTAGGGTCAGTAATAATCATTGATTCACCCTTCTTAGCAAGAATATGAACAAGAGGATTGACTATACAATAAGTTTTACCACTACCTGTCGCACCAATTATTAATGAATGTGATTCTCCATCATCTACCCATATTTTTCCTTTTTCTGAATATAAAGGAACTCCTGCTGCTTTATATGAATAATCAGATTCATTTATTTCTTTTACATCTCTTGCTGATTTAATATCCTTAGGTTTAGCCCATTTTGAATATCCGTCTCCACCTTTTTTCTCTTTTGCAAAGCCAAAACCACTTTCTCTTTCAAAGAAATAAGAAGAAACCATCATAACAATTCCAATCATTATTATTATAAAGAATAGTACTGTTCCAAATAAATTTTTTTCACTTAATCCAGGAAGTGGATTAAATCCAACTAAATATCCTGTTTGTGAATAACTTGATAAATTTCCTACACCGACTGCAATTAAATAAAATAGGAAAATTGAGAATAATACAAAATATAATATATCTTTAGGTTCAGCTTTAAATTTTAATTTCATAATATCACATCCATCAATTTTTATTATAACAAATATACACTTTTTAATAAAGCATTTTAACTATAACTCGAATAATTTGTTGCTTCTGTAAATAGATTTAGTGGATTATAAGTTTTCCTTGTTTTAGATTCACTAAATTGGAAGTGTAAGTGTACTCCTGATACTTCTCCTGTATCACCCATAATTGCAATTATATCTCCAGCTTTAACTTCAGCTCCCTTTTCTATTAAAAACTTAGATAAATGCCCATAAGTACTAATATATTTAGTACCATCACTTGCAGTATGTGTAATTTCTATAACATTACCACCTAATTTTTCAGTATACCTTCCAGTAACTACACCATCCCCAGCGGCATATATATTTTTATCTCCTGAAACAACATCCACACCTTTATGAAATCCACTAAACATACCTGTTCTTTCACCATAAGGAGAGGTTATAAAGTAAGAACCTTTTAATGGTGTTTGTAAATTAATATTAGTATCATAAATTACTGATAATGGTATATTTCCAGGTCCACTTTCATCAGAATCATCTTGATACATAAGTTTGAATAAATCTCTTTCTAATCTAATATCATTTATTAAATTCGTTAAATCTTCTTCTTTTTTTACACTATCTTCTCCGTAAATTTTTCCAAGTAAATCTTTATTTTCTTTTAGAATATCATAATAATTAGATTTACTTATAGAATTTGCTTCTTCTTTTAATGTTTTTCCAACTGTACTTGCATTACATTCACCTTTTTCTACAGTTGATGGATCTATTCCTGTATAATCTATTTCTTTATAATAAATCTTTTTACCATCTACTTCTTTTTCCATACATGTATATACAACACTATTTTCAAATACTTGTAAAAGTGCCAATTGTTCCATGTACTCCATTCTTTCTTTTATTATCTTATTAGATTCTTTATTACTTTCTACTTCATCATCTTCTAAGTCTACAGTATCAGATAACATAGTTGAAAGAAGTAGTGGTATATCAATTGAAACACCATATTCATCATATATTTTATTGTGAACTAAAAGCGCTTCATCTGCAAGTACACCTGCTGTAGTTTTAAAATTTCCATATATAAAGAAATTTTGAGCTTTTTCAATAAAATCATTTAATTTTTTATTGTTTTGACATTTTGTATCAACTTCACTACATTCAATTTGATTTATTACATTTGATGTTGGGCTTAATATTGTTGATACTAAAATTGGTATACCAAACATTATTAATAAGAATGGGCCAAATAATGCACATCCTATCATCACTTTTTTACCAGTATCCTTTTTTAATACTGTTGATGAGCCTTCATTTATGTCATCGTTACTTAAATCAATTTCGGAAGGGACAAATCCTTTTTTCTTTTTATCATCTTTTAATTTAGTTTCATCTTTATTTTCTGTATTTGATGCTTTACTATCTGAAGAAGCTTCATCTGCTGATATTCTATCACTACTTTTTACAGATTCTGGATTAGGATTTGTATTTTTAACTCCTGCATTTACTTGTGGATTACCTTTTTTTAGGTTATAAGCTTCTTTTGCAGAACCCATAAGTGAAGTTTTACCTGCATTTATTGCACCTTTTGCTGCACCTTTAGTAGCTCCTTTTACTGCTCCACCTACTTTACTTTCTCCTTCTTCAGTATTGCTTGCTCCTTCTACCGCACCTTTTGCTGCACCTACCTTAGCACCTTCAAGTGCAGCTGCTCCTGCTTTTTTAGCGGCAGTCTTAGCAGCAACTTTAGCAGAAGTTGCAGCAGCAGTTTTAGCTCCAGCCGCAACTGCTACAGGAACAGCACTTAATATATAACCACTGTTTTTATCTTTAGTAATTAATGAGTATGAAATATAAAAGCAAAAAGCAAAAAGAGCAAATACTCTTTGCTTTTTGCTTTCATCAATATTAATAAATTTTTCGTAAATTTTACTAATATATTTCATAAACTCATTTCCAATCTATTATAGCCCTCCAGCACTTCCAAAAGATTCTAATTCTTGAGGAGTAACTGTTACATTCATACGTACTCTTCTATTTCCACATACGAATAATGCTTCACCTTGGCTATATCTTTTTATACTTTCTTTTTCATTATCATTTAAATCTATTAATAATGATAAATCTTCAACTGCTTGTTTTTTAAGTCCCATAACTAAGTAATATGAAGCATTATCAAATATTGCTTTTCCTTGAGTAATTACTGCTGGATCGCAGAAATCACTTGGTTGTTGTGTACTTATTATAGAACCTGTGTTATATTTACGTGCACGTCTTTGAACTTGTGCTAAAAACTCAGCACCAAGTGCATTATTTGCACCTAATAATACGTGAGCTTCATCTACAGATAATATTGTGTTTTCATTCTTATTTAAGCATAAACTCCATGCATATTTTAATACGTTAAAGAATAATGCATTTCTTACGTTAGCCTCTGAATTCATTAATTCTTTTATATTAAATACAATAAAATGTTTATTACCTGAAATAGTTGTATGACCATCAAAATAATATTTTAATTCTTTTGTAAGTGGTCTTATTTTTATTTCAAGACGTTCCATTATATCTTGTTCATTTGTTTTATCCATATATTGTGATAATCTACCCTTTATAGTAGCATATACATCTGAGAATGTTGGATAATCATTTGATGTTAATGTACTAAAATCTGTATTAAAATCTATGCCAAATCTTTTATATGTATCTTGTACTACTTCGCTAAATAAAGTAAGTAAATCTTCAGTAATTGATGGATCATAGTATTTCATGAATGCTTTTAAGAATTGTAATGATTTAGTAAGCACTGTATATCCTAATCCTTGCTTAATCTCATCATCATCAGCATCTATTACTATTTCAAGTGGATTAATCATACCAAATTCTCCACCCTTACCTAAATCTACGAAATTACCATCATATAGACTAGTCATCTCTTCTAACTCACCTTCTGGATCTATTGCAACTATTTGGTAATCATTTCTTATATGCCCTCTTAAAATAAGTTTAGCACTTGTACTCTTACCACTACCAGAAGTACCTAATATAATTAAATTAGCATTATTTCTATTACTTTCTTTTCTTATTTGATATAAAAATTGATTAAATAATATTACTCCACCAGAGAAATCTGTTCCAAGAAGTGTTGATAACCCTTCATCTTTTATACTATCAAATACAAATGGATACATAGCAGCAATTGTAGTTGATGGAATAGGTGTTCCTATCCTGCTTTCTAAATCTGCTATATCTCTTGTCATTGGGAATATTGGAAGCATTGATTTTAATACTTTTTCTTGTTCAAAACGTAATGGTATTGCTCTTAAATTCATCGCATCCATATAATTTTTAACACTAATTTTTCTATTATTTAATTCTTCAAAACTATCTGCAGTTATTAAAATGTGCATTTGAAAATCAAATATTCTTGTTTGAGAAGCAGCAAGTTGTGAAACAAAATATTCCAAAGACTCAACATCTTGTCTATATCTTTCTTTGTTTGTTTTATCATTTTCTTCCATATATTTTTGTCTTAAGTCAGCAACCTGTTTATTAATCATTCTTTGTAAACTTGAGAATGGTACTGGAATATGTTTGATGCATATTTTTATACCAGGCATACTTGTTAGTGATGATAAATATCCTTCACCAATTAATCTTGGATAAGATACTACTGTTAATATAGTACAATACTTATCACTCATTACAAAGCTACTATTATTACTAAAATCTATACCCTTTGGCGCTAGTTCACTTTTTATACTCATATAGACACCACCGTTCCAAATTCAGTTCTTACTCCACCATTTAAGAAGTTTTCAATTAAAGTTCTTAAATCTTCATTTGTAGTTTGCATAGCATTTAAACCACATGTAGCAAGTCCATTTATTATATTTCTTATTTTTTTACCAATTACATCAGGATTTTTATCTCTAAATAATAAGTAATATTCTGTATCAACTACATTACTATTCATAAATTGATTACCTTTTTCTATATCTTCTGAAATTAATTTTCTTAACTTTGGTTTTGATACATTGTTATATAAAAGTTGTAATTGTGATTGATATAAAGATATATCAACAACTCTATCAGATACAACTAACCAAAACTCAAAATCAAGTGAGTTATAAAAATTATTTAATGCTCTAATTGTATTTTCTTGTGAATCTTCATCCATTATAAATATATTTTTAGGTGTAATTTTAACACCTGTAACTTTTTCATTGTTATCTAAAACAATCATTCCACTAGTAATATTTCTTACTGGTAACCAAGCTTCTGCTGGTCTATTTTTTGAACCCTGTGCCATGTAAACACCATCCTCTCCACTTATATATTCTTTGATTTGTGTAAAAACTTATAGCACATGCAATAAAAGTTCTCACATTTCTATAATTTGCAATTGGTAAAACTAGAAATGAACAAATTAATGCTGGAAGTAAGGATACTATAGCACTTACAGTATCCTGTACTCCAAGGATTAATAATAATAATATTGTAAAACCAACTCCAATACCAAGCAATATTAGATCAGGCATAGTAAATGCACCAAATATTAGCTGACCCTTTTTAGTATTTGCTGGTATCAAATAACCACCATTTATCATATAGCCTCCTTATTTATTCTAAACTGTACCACCACTGTTATTACCGCTGTTGTTTTGGTTTCTTTCTCTTTGTTTTCTTGCAAGTTCTTTAACTTTGTATCTAGCATCGGCAACATCGTAATTGTCATCAATTCTCTTATCTTTAGCACCTTTAGCACTAGCTTTAAATTCTTTAAGAGTATCTTTTGCCTTACTAGCATCATCAGTAGCCTTAGCAGCATCTGCAGCCATATCACCAAGAGAGTATTCAAATTTTGCAACAACTGCTTCTTCATTTAGATGAGTAAATTCAGTATCTAACTGTGTAGCACTCATGTCAGCTACCCTAGTTGCTTCATTAGTAGCTACTTGCCTTACAGCAACTTCAATTCTACTTTCTACACTATCACCTTCGTGACCAGCTAAACTAACACCATAATTACTAGATATCTTAGAATTAACATATTCTCTAACTAATTCTTGATCACTCATTGCATTTAGAGTTACTACATCTTTTCCTGTAGCTTGTGCAACAAATTTAGCTTTTTCGCTAATACCACTTGCATCAACTTTATTACCTCGTGCTGTTATTTCTCTAGTAGCACTAGATTCTAGCGTAGTAAATGCAGTTTTTACATTATCACCAGCCATTGATACTAAGTAACTTGCTTTATCACTAGAAGTCATATAAGCTTCTTGATTTGCAGCATATGATTTTTTTGCTCTTTCATAAGTTAAATTAACCATTGTAGCAGTAGCATTCTTTTCTGCAACAAAATTTCTAGCTGCCATATATTCAGGACTATCACCATGAAGTACCTCCGCAGCAGCAAGTCCAGCTTCGTTTTTGATCATAGCATTCTTTGCTTCATCATCACCAACTAAAGCATTACCATAAGTTCTTCCATTAACTGCTTTTCCTTCACTTAACATAGAATTAATTGCAGCATTATTATTTCTAGTAAGTTCTGCTGTACGATCTTTTTTTGCTTGATCTACTTGTGGTACTTTTCCTTCTAATCTACTAATTTCACGTTCTTTATCTTTATCCTCTGTATATCCTAAATCTTTTTTAGCACCCGCTACTGCACCAACTCCTGTTTCAACTACTCCACGCATTCCAGCAATCCCGCCTTTTCTAGCAGCAGCAAATCCTTTATTTCCGGAATCCCATGCTCCTTTTACTACATTTTTAAATACTGGAGCTCCTACTCTTTTAGCAACTACTCCACGTGCAATACCACCAGCAGTAGCACCAACAGCAGCTCCTCCTATGCCTTTTAATAAGTCTGTAGCAAATTTAGTATCGCCGTCCTTAGATAAATTAGTTCCTAAAATACTATCAATTAACTTAGGAGCATTTTTTACAAATGCAACTACAGCAAGAACAAATATAAGTTTTGAAATAATTCCACCTTTAAATGTATGCAGTGAAAATTGTTCCATTATTACTGAACAAAGTGCAAATACAAAAATTCTTACAAATAGTGATATATATGTTTTAAATACTTCATTAACCCATTTACTAAATATTCCTTTTTTAGATGAATCTGGGTCTATATATGAAATTATCGCTATAGGAGATAATATTTCTAATACAAAAAACTTTATTGAACGATATGCAATATCTATAAGTAATTTTATCATTGCCCATAGTACATAACATCCAACTATGGTTGATACAAAAAATACATACGATAATTGATAATGTGAACCAATACCAAGTGAGTTAAGCACACCATTTATTCCAGGTGTTAGTTTTGATATAGCATCTGCAACAATTGGAAGACCAGTAACACTATTTAAAACTAGAAATAAAGGAGCAAGTGGTAATATTGTAGTATCTGAACTATTAAAAACATTATTATAAGCATTATATGTAGGACCACTATCTACAGTTGGTGATAAGAATACACTCCATGTTGATAATGCTAACTGTTTACCAAGAGTATATCTAGCATTATCATCATACTCATCACCACTAATAACTCTTTCTATCATTTTATCTTCAATTACTTTAGTTTGTACTTGTCTAGCTATTTTAAAACCAGTAGGTACAACTACAATTAATACTAAAGTTATCATTATATTGATTATTAATTTTTCTGCACCCTTTTCTCTATCATTAAGTTTGTTAGGATCAACAAGCATTGTTAATAGTGAAAATGCCACTCTAAAAAACATAACTATTGCAAGAAAAGAATATATTGTTTCTTTCATTGTTTTAAGTAATGTTTGTAGGTTAGAACAAAGACCACCTGATTCAGTAACTGTACACCCGAATAATTGATTTATATCATATAAATTATAAATAACTTTAAAAATTTCTGGTATTAAACTATATATGATTGAATCAAAAATAAATGATATAAGTCTTAAAATTTCATTTATTGGCCCTGGCATTGAACCCAAAGCATATAATCCTGACATAAATTCACATCCTTTAACGCATAACAATATACGTTAATATAATAACATAATTAATAGATTTAATAAATACAAATTAAAAAATAAATAAAAAAAATGCAATAAATGCATTTCTTATAGACCTGTATTAATTTTGCTATTTCTAGCAGCAGCCCAGCATTCTTTCCATTCTGTTCCGCCTACCCAGCCAGTTATAACTGATACAACCATGAATAATAAGAATACTATTACAGCTGCAACTGCTCTTTTAATTAAAATATTTGTAGCTGCTTTAATTTCTTTTTCGTCTCCTGCCATTACTGCTTTACCCATATCAATTGTACCAAATATAAGTAGTATTATTGGAATACCTATTTGTAGTACTCTTAATACTGTTTTTGCAATACCAATTATACTTAGTAAATCTGTGTTATTGCACATGCTCATTCCCTCCTTCAAATATACCTTAATTGTATACTATATATATTTTTTTGTCAACTTTTACGCTTAAATAAGCCAAATAATTTACTATCTTTATTAATATTTACTTGTTCTGCTCTTTGCTTTAAAAAACCTAGTTTTACAAGTAGCCCATCTAATGCTGTACTCCTTGTTCTATCATTAAGAGGTGGAAGTACATAAAATACTCTAATACCCGCTTCCATTCCAAACTCTTCAACATCTTTTTGAGATAATAAACTATGATTTATTACTACTTTTTTATCTCTTGCAAACACTAATACTTGTTTATTTTGAGCAACCAATTTATTTAATTTAATTATAGATGGCTCAATTAAATATATAACATCATTACAAGCTTTATCTTGTGATGCATTATTTAAATCTATTAAAACAATATCAACATTTCCATTTAATTTTAACAACTCACTACCTAAATCGGCGCTTGTAGTTGATATCATATCTTTATCATTATAAAATACAAAATCATTTTTATCTATCTCAATTGCTTTAACTGTATAATTATCTGATAATTGTTTTTTAAGCATATAAACAAGTGTTGTTGAACCAGCATGTTCAGTTAAATTCCTTATTCCAAGAACCTTAGTTTTACTATTCTCAACTCTTGTCATAATAGCAACCTTATCTTCAATTTGATGTAATGATGCAACATCTGCATAAGTATTAGGCCTATTAACAAGTTTAATAATGCCATCTTTGTTTCTAGTAAAATTATATATTCCCATAGATATAAGTTTAGAAATATACTCATTTGAAATATTTACACCATCACCTATAAATATTATTAACTTAGTAACATCAAAATGTATACACAAATTTTGTAAATTTTTAATATCTTCATAACCTTTAATTGCAGTTATATCTATTATCATTTTTTGATAAAAAAAGTTGCTAAACATAGAAACTAGTTCATCAACTGTATATTCACCTTGAACCTTTTTGATTACATCCATTTCTAATGTTGATAAAATTGCATCTGCCATATTAGAAATAATTACATTATTCATAAGTATTCCTCCTTATAATTTGTATAATACTCTTGTTTCACCTGATACTGGGAAATTAGTAATTTCACCAAATATGGGAAAATCAAAAGATACATATGTAGTTACTCTATAGTATTCGCCTACTTCAACACCATCTTTTATAACAGTGTTTTTCTTTATACAATAACCACCACTATTTGATGCATTAACGCAATCTTCACCAACTGTCATTGTACCAACAGATCTATAGTAACCAACATTTGCTATATAACTTTCAATTTTATCTTTGGCTAAATCATAACTTTCATAAGATTCAATCAAGTTTATAATCTGGTTTTTAACGCGGAAAGTGACTGAATAATTAATAGCAACTGAAAAAAAACATACATATATTATTATGAAAAACATTACTAATTTTATTAGTAAGGCTCCACCCATTGCCTCTCTCATTTAATCACTTCCCTTGTTATTAAATTATAAAATTATTTCATATTCACCAATTAGAATATTATCATCAACGCTTTCTGTAACCATAGCTGTTGGATCATTTGGATCTTTAGACCAGTCTACATTAATTTTCTCTTTAATAGTTGGCCACATTGCCCAGAAAAAAGCTAAAACTGCACCTAAAGCTAAAACCGTAATAAGTGTTAAGTTTAATTCACCTGTAGCTGCTTTCATTATATCCCTCCTTTACCTTACAAATTTATTATATATCACAATAATATCTAAATCAATACAACTTTACATATCTTGACTAAAATGATTGTACCATAGCTAGTAAAAGAAGTAACATTACTCCACCACCAACTACTCCAAGCATTATCATTGTCTTATTTTCCATCTTTTGTAGTCTTTCTTTATATCTAACTTCTCTTGCTTTATTTTGAAGTGCAGATACGCTTCTTGAAAACATAACTAATTGTTCATGCTTATTATCCTGACTTCCAAGACCAAGCCTATATAATAGTCTCATCATACGCATTGAATCATTTACTGGATATTCCTTAGCAAAATCCATATAAGGCTCTACTGAAGAGTCCCCTGCATTTATTTTTTCTATTAATCGTTTAAGTCCACTTCTAAATATTTCAGGAGACGTATCAATACTCTTTGCAATTGCAACTGGTATTGTATAATGCTGTGCTAAAACTTCTAGATTTTTAAGAAAATATGGAAGTTGTAAATTGATTTCATGTAAATGAACCTTATAATAGCTTTTTAAACTTCTATAAGAAGATTTATATACTATATATCCAACTACAAAAGCAGCTATAACATTTATAAATGATAAGTTTGTTAAGAATAAGAATATTAAAAATATAATTACTATTCCTGCATTTTTAATTCTTTTATCAAATAATAAATCAGGATCCACTTGATCACCATACTTACTTCTTACAAGGAAATCATAATCACTTTCTTTTAATTTTCTAAAATAATTAGCATTTTCTTGTATAAACTTTTGGCTACTAATTTTCTGATTTTTTTGAAGTATATATAATAATATAATTCCTACTACTAGTATTTCCATTATTCAGCCCCCACATTCTCATTATAATATTTTTCCCCACTTAATAGGAAATAACTATTTACTAATATAAGGATATGAAGTAATAACCTTACAACTATTTGATCTAAAAGTTTTAAATATGCATCTACTCCAAGTAAGTATTGTATTAGCATAACCATTAAATATAATAATATTCCATACTGTACGAATGATTTATGGAATGCTGCTCTATCTATTCTGTCTCTATAAACCCCTTCTACAAGCATATCTATGTCTGATAGCATTGCATCTAGTGTATCTTTAGCATCTAATGAGCCTTCTTGTGTTACTTGTAAGAATAATTGATGCATATTTCTTACTATGTGATAATCATATTTTTTGTTCATAAAATTGATTGATTCAACTATTGAACCATTAGTATATGCTAAATCTATCATATGTTTTACATCACTTAATACCGGGTCTTCTAAAACTCCTGATGCATACACACCTTCAAGAGATTTAACAAATGATTCGGTTGTAGCAAACTCCATTATTGTATTAGTTGTATATACTTGTATTTGTTCAAATATAAATTCACTATATACTCTTTTACAACGTAAATAAGCAAGATATGGAATAACAGCAACTGCTAATATCATATAAAATATACTTGTAATTATATTGTAAAAGTATAAATATGATACTACAAAGGCCCCACCTGCAAATATAATTACTTGCACTGTATATTGTTTAGCAGTATACTCCATTCCAAGTTCTTTTACTTTTTCTCTTATTTTCTTAAAGGAATATGGTGCAAACTTCTCATAAACATCACCAACTTTGTCTACTATGAATTTATAAGTAATTGCACCTGTATTCATTCTATAAATTACAATAAATAGTGCAATTACCAATATTAGTAAAAATTCCATAGTATCCCTCCTTATATATCTAATATCTCTTCTTCTTTATTATTTTCTTCTTTTTTAACTACTGTTTTTTCTTCTTTTGATACTTTTTTATCATCAAATTCCCTAGTCTCTTCACCAATAGGTACAATAACATCAGGATCCATTACTACACCTTGAGCCTCAAGATATCCAAGCAAATACTTAGTAGGATTTGCTGAATATACTTGCCCAGTTGTAGTTTTTTTGTATATTACATTTGATTTTGCATTATTATCTTCATCAACATAAAATTCACAAACTTCACAAACTTCACGCTTAAATCTCTGTGTTTCTTTATCCTGATAACCTCTTATATGTACACCTAACTGTACATATCTATATATTGATTTTAAAAATTGATCAATATCTAGGTTAGTTTCAAGCAAACTATACATACGGTTTGGTATAGATTGCGCTTTATCAGCATGTATTGTTGATAAAATGTAGTGACCAGATGATATAGAGTTACGTACAGCCATAACAGCTTCTGCACTACGAACTTCTGATAATAATATCCATTTAGGGTTCTGTCTCATACATGTTACTAATACATCTGAATAAGATGCTATATTATTAGTTTTCATTGCGACTATATCTCTTCCCGGAAATATTTTATCAAGGTGTAGTTCTAGAGTATCTTCTATTGTTATTAATTTTTCATTTTCTTTAGTATGTGAAGCTAAATACTTTAAAAACTCAGTTTTACCAGAACCAGTTTCACCACTAATTATTATATTACAGTGTCCTTCAACACACTTTAGTAAAAAATCATGTATTGTTTCTGTAATATATTTTTCTTCTAATATTTTTTCTTTTTTTAATCTTATCTTTGCTGGTGTCTTTCTCATTAATAATGCTATTCCATTTTTTGCAATAGAATCATGAACAAAGTTAAGACGAAGTTCAGCACTTTCTGCATCTAGAAAAGGATGGGCCATATTAAATGTTTTTCCCATCATATTTGCACATTGAAATGCTAACTTTTCAACTACTGCATTATCAACATCTTGAACTTCTGATTTATATATACCCTTTGACAAAGATTTAAGCCATAACTGACCATTATTACTATATGAAACGTCAGTTATATCATCATCAGTTAAATACCTTGCTAAAGGGCCAAAATCTATATTGGTAAACATTGCATCCATATTATTACCCCTTTTAATTCTTATCTTTTATTGTTCTTCTGACGGATCATAAACATCTGGAAGTTGATCTTCATTTATAAGTGCTGTATTTGATTCAATAAAACTCTTTAAGTATGTACTACTTAATTTTAATGCACCTGGTTCGGCACTATATGATTCAGTAGTAGGAACAGGTATTATTTCAGCAGAAATATTTTTTACATTTCTTAAATAACTTGCTTTTCTAAGTAATAAATTAATATCATCTGGAAGAGCAAAAATTATTATTGCTGGTGTTCTTTCCTTTTCACTATTTTCAAATACATGCTGTCCATTTCTATCTTTTACAGCAAGAACTTTAACATTTTCAATAAGTTTTCCTACCATTACTTTTCCATCTGCATTTATTGCTTTAAAATATATATCTATATAATTACCCGGATATATAGAATTACCATAAGTTGTTTCAGTATCAACAGGTAAATAATATGCAACATAACCAGATTGTATATTTACAAATGCAGCATCAGGAAGCTCTTCGGCACTTATTACAGTTTGATTATAAAATAAACTTCCTTCTGGTATTAATGTATTATAATTAGACCATTTACCAACTATATACTTAACATTAGTAATAGTTTTTGAGTTAACCATACTTGGAAGTACATCCATATAACCAATCATATCCTCCGTTATTTGAGTACGTGGTTGAATAGTTACCTTAGCATAAGGAACCTTTACTGGGGTTGTTGCTTTACTTATTCTCCAGTTATATCCTAGATATAATATTGCCACTATTAAAATAGTACCAATAATAGTTACTGTGTTTTTATTTTGTAAAAACTTTTTTAATTTAAATCCGAAATTTCCCATTTATATTCTTCTCCTTTACTATTATATATATTTATATTATATCATATTTTTTTTTAGTGTAAATAAAAAAATACTAAATGTTATTTTAGTATTTCATTTGTAATCTTTTTAATATCGCTCATATAATCGTCCATACTTCCGTTATTTAAAATAAAGTAATCTGCATATGCAATTGGTCCTCCTTTTGCTAAAGCTTCTATTTCTGATATATCTCTACTTTTAGCTTCCTTATTAGTAAGTGGTCTAATATCTCTTTTTGTTAATCTATTATATCTAATACTTTTATCAACCACTACTGATATAACAAAAAAATTATCTTCAAATTTTTCTTTTAATATTTTTAATTCATCCCATGAATAAAGTCCATCTATTACTACATTACTACTTTTTAAATACTCTTCTATTTTGGGTAAAGTTAAAATTGCATATGCACCCATCCCATAATCACGTCTTAATCCTTCTCTCATTTTTCTTTCATTTTTTTCATTTACTTCTTCTCCACTTTCTTTTAATTTTTCCATAGTTACTCCACCAAAGTAAACTTTCTTTAAACCAATACTTTCTAAGTATTCACTTACAATTGATTTTCCACTACCACACATTCCTACTACTGCAATTATTTTATTCATTAAACAGCACTTCCTTTACTTTTAAACATAACTCATCAACACTTCCATTATTATCAATTACATAATCATAATTATTATAATTATCTAAACTAGTTTCAGTTATATGATTATTTAAAATACAATTATTTGAATTAATATGAATTGTAATTACATTATTAAATTCTTTTTTTATTAATTCTATTTCATCTATATATCTAGCATCACTTATAACTATAACATCATAAAAATATGAATACACTTTAATATCTTCAATCACTCTTTTTATAAGCATGTGCTCATCTATTTTATTTTTTATTAAATCAGTACCAAGTTCTTGTAAGAATACCCTTGGCTTATCACTTTCACTTCCGTTCCAAGAAAGTATATTTTTAGCATATTCTTTTAAATATCCAGCATAAGAAATGCTTATACATTTACACTTCTCATTATATAAATTGCATATAATATTAGATACCATGCTTTTACCTGATCTCATTTTACCACTTAATATAATTATTTTTGGATTTCTATTTATTAACTCCATACTACCTCACTAACTTTCTTTTATACGAATTATATTTTTTTACTAAGTAAAAGTATAGTTCTTTTAATATTGCTACTAAAGGTGTTGCAATAATCATACCTACTATACCAAAGAAATATCCAAATACAAGCAAACTTATAATTACTGTTACCGGATGAACTTTAATACTTTTACTCATTATTATTGGATGTATAATGTTACCTTCTATCGTTTGTATTAAAAGTATCATTATAACAATAATTATACCAGTTGATATACCTTTTGTAAATGCTACTATAACTGGTATTACTGCACCTATATAAGGTCCTATAAAAGGTATAATATTAGTTATTCCACAAACAAAACCAAATAAAAGAGCACTTTTTAATCCAAATATATAAAATACAATCGTACTTAATATAAAAACAAGAAGTGAACTAAAAAGAGTTGCACTTATATAATTTCTACATATTTCATTTATCCTTATAACTAATTCATGTGTATCTTTACTTAGTTTATTTAAACTATCTTCTATAAAAGATACATCAGTTATTAACAAATAAAATCCTATTATAAGCCCAAGTAAAACATTCCAAATACTTTTTGCAACATTTACAAGTGTTATTGGAATATCTTTACCCATTTTAGTTCCAAGATTATTTAATACATTAAATATTTCATTTTTTATTATAGACAAATCTAATTTATTACTACTAAAAATATTATTTATAAAATCATAAATTTCATCAAGTAATTTAGGTGCTAAATTTAAAAAATCATTAGATTCTCTTATAAATATAGGTATTATTGTTTTAAATAATAAATATAGTAAGAGAATCATTATTAAAT
>HF990797.1 GCA_000436255.1 Clostridium sp. CAG:1193
TCACTAATTAGATATTAACATATTTAAATATGTTTTTCAATATATTTTAAATTATTTTATTGTGTGTTTTTTTGTATGTTTCTATTGATGAAGAACTCATTGTAGAAAAATCATATATACTATACCCTATAAATGTCATTATAAGATTACTTAAATTACATGTTGCTTTTATATGCTTATTTCTTCTACCATTCCATATATTATGAAGCTCTATTGTATCCCCATTCCAAACTACATTATCATGTCCTAATGCATTTTTTATATTCATTAATTTTTGTTTACTATTTATCTTATTACTTATATCTTTACCATTATCTAGTTCATTTGTAAATGTAAATGCTGATAAATCAAATTCATCTGTTGTTGCCTCTGTTTTAAAGTGGTGTTCTGTATTATATTGTACTATATCATTTAAAAGTAATATTAACATTTGTTTTAGAGCATCTTTATTTGCGTTTTTTAAAGGTTTTTCTATATCTTCGGCTTCTATTAACTTAACTAAAAAACTATATTTTTCTTTAGTATCTTCTGTTAGATTTGTTAATATAAATTTTTCTAATTCTTCATACTCTAATATTAATCCCATTCTTGGAATAAGTCCTGAATTTTCTATTTTTATTGCACTTGTTATAATTTAAATATATTTTTCAATTTATATTATTAAAAACTTATACATATTATTAAAAAACTTATACGTTTTTTTGTATAAGTTATTTTTTTTCTTTAATTATTTCTTTTGCAACACTTATTACTGATGTCATATCTTGAAGATTTGATGGAATGATTATTTTTGTTGCTTGACCATCTGCTACTTTTGCAAATGTTTCATAACTTTTTAGTTTTAATACTGCATCGTCTGCTTTAGCATCTTTAAGTAATTTAATACCATTTGCTTCTGCTTCTTTTATTTTTAATATTGCTTCTGCCTTACCTTCTGCTTCTTTAATTTGTGCTGTTTTCTTAGCATCTGCAACTAAAATAGCACTTTCTTTTTCACCTTCAGCACGTAATATTTGAGCTTTTTTATCTCCTTCTGCTTTTAGTATAGCCTCTCTTCTTTCTCTTTCTGCTCTCATTTGTTTTTCCATTGCTTCTTGTATATCTTTTGGTGGAAGAATATTTTTAACTTCTATTCTGTTTATTTTAATCCCCCATGGATCAGTTGCTTCATCAAGTATTGTACACATTCTTGTATTAATTACATCACGAGATGTTAATGTTTCATCAAGTTCCAAATCACCAATTATATTACGAAGTGTTGTTGCTGTTAAATTTTCAATAGCACTTATTGGGTTTTCAACACCATATGTATATAATTTTGGATCTGTTATTTGAAAATATACAACTGTATCTATCATCATAGTAACATTATCTTTAGTAATAACTGATTGTGGATCAAAATCTCTAACCATTTCTTTTAATGTTAATTTACTAGCCACTTTATCAATGAATGGTAATTTAAAATGTAGACCATTTCCCCATGTTTCTTTATAGCTTCCTAATCTTTCTACAACATTTGCATGTGCTTGTGGAACTATTCTTATCCCACTAATAACAATTACAAGTAATAAACCAATTATAATATAAATCATTTTTCTACCTCCTTAACAATTAGTTTTACACCTTTAATTTCAAGTATTTTAACTTTTGTGTCTTTCTTAATTATATTTTCATTAAAACTTCTTGCAGCCCAGTTTTTACCCATTACCATAACACGTCCATCAAAGTTTGTAACATCTGTTAAAGTAACACCTATTTTTCCAATTACTGAATCTAAATTTGTTGCTTCTTTTTTTACTTTTAATACTTTATACATAAAAGGTCTAGTAAAAATAAGAAGTAATGTTGTAACAAGGAAAAACACTATAATTTGAATATTAATATTATTTGTAAAAATGGATGTAATTAGTGCGAATAATGCTCCTATCGCACCCCAGACTGTTACAAGATTAACTGTTAACGCTTCAATAATTAAAAGTACAATTATTAATACTAACCACGTATACTCCATAACTCCTCCTCTAGTAAAATTATAGCATATAAATATATATTTAGTACATGAAAAGTATTTTTATAATATTGTTAAACATAAAAAAGTGACTTCTTCAGTCACTTTGTCAAATATATGACCTCTATAAGGAGATTACTCATTATAGCCCATGATTGAATGCTTCTGCATTCTTTTATAGTTTATTCTTGTTTTCTATATTTATACCTGCATTCATTACAAGTCCTATAACAAATGCATATGCTAGAAAATACATCCACATAAGTAGTATTATTATGTTTGATATACTTCCATAAAATATATCATAATGTACTACGTTATTTATCCAAAATGAATATATTTGTGTAATTATAATCCATGTAATTGTAGTAAATAATGCTCCTGTTGTAACACTTTTACTTTTTATTTCTTTATTTGGTGCCATTGTATATATTATTTTTATATTAAATAGTATTAATATAAATGATAATGGATATTTAAGTAAATAATATATTGACATTATTTCTCCTTTTATATGGCTTATATGTGGAAGACTAGTAATTAATAATAATATCTTATCACCAAATGCTAAAACCACTAATAAAAATGCTACTAACATTAAAAGTACAAAAGTCATTATAAATGCTTTTATTCTTTTTGAAATAAAGTTTTGTGGTGGTAAATCATATATGATATCTGATGCAGTTATTATTGAATTAGCACCACTTGATGCAAGTAGTAATGCAGAAAATAAAAATATTAATACACTAAAATCAAATCCTCTACCATTAATAAGTGGAAGAAGTAATCCACTTACTGCTGTTGGAAATGTTTCTTTTATAAAGTTTGTAATTGAATCAAGTGAAATTGAAAACATTGATGCTACTAGTGCTATTAAAGCAAGAAGTGGAATTATAGTAAGTACAAAGGAAAAAGCCAATTGTCCTGGCAAAATGGACATAACTGGCTTTTTTATAATTATAAGTATATCTTTATATAGTTTCTTTAATCTTTCCATTATTGTTTCCTTTTGTTCTCTTTTGCCTTTTTAATGTCTAATACTGCTTCATTTATAGCATCATCAATTAATTTAATATCATCAGTAATCATACTATAACCTAATGTAGCACCTTTTTCATATGGTAAATCTTTCATTAATTTATATAATTTTCTCATATATAAAACTACTTGTTCTTCATTATATCCAACTAAATATATCATAAATTCATTACCATCTGTTCTCATTATATCTGTATTCTTTAATTGATTATTTATAAGAATATTAGCAGCAGATTTTATAACTCTATCTCCCTCTACATAACCAAGTTCATTATTTACTTCTTTTAGTTCATTTAAATCTACCATTATTACTGCTTGTGGATAAACTTTATTTTCATCCCATTTATCAATATTTAGACTTAAATAATTTCTATTTTTTAAAGATGTTAACGGATCTATAAATTTAGATCTTTCTTCATTCATTTTTTGCTTATTTTCTCTATATTTTTTATACATTAATATAAGTACTAATAATATAAATGCTAAAACTGCGTAATAGAATGTAGAAATTCCTTCTAAAAAGTTATGCGAAATAATTTTTGACATTCCTCTATTTTTAAATTCTGTTTGATTTATATTTGATAAATAATATTGGAATGCTTCTGAGAATGTATTGTTTGTTGTATCTCTTTTTATTAAGAAATTATAATTTAAATTTAATGTTCCTTCATATACTATATAATAATCTTTTAATTTTGTATTTTTATAATAATTATAAGTATTTAAATCAAGTAATATTAATGGCTCTTTATTTTTAAGTAAACTATTAATTTTTGAATATGCTTTTACTATTGCTTTTGTATTTGCATTTATATATGAAGTTAATGCTGTATCTTTTATTGCATATATTTCTTTTCCTGATAAAGATACTAATGAATCAACAGTAATATTGTTTTTTAAGTGAGTTAATATTACATAAGAACTATTATATACATTTATAGTTTCATTGCTTCCACTTGAATCTATATTGTAATAATTAAATATTATATCAACATCTCCTGCTTCAAACGCTTTCTTTAAGGCTTTTACTGAGTTATATTTCTTAAATTGAAATTCAACTCCAGAGAAATTTTCAAATTCCTTTAAAAACTCTATATTAATTCCTTTATTATTAGATATTTCATATGGAACATTTTCTACATATCCATATATATATTTTTTACCCTTAAATGCTGATTTAGTTTTATCATCAATATTTTTATTTACGTAGTAAAAATCATTCATCTTTTTACTATAAAGTTTATCAAAGTTATTTTTATACCACTTATTATATAATTTTGTAAATATAGTATTTAATTTAGTATTGTTTTCACCAAGTGTTAATACATATTTATTAGATAAGTTAGAAAAACTATTAACTATATAATAATTATTAGAAACAATTTCTTTTAAATATCTATTTTTAGGTACAATTATATAATTTATTTCATCAGAACTAAATGCATTAAATAATTGTGCATCATCTTCATAATTAGTAAATGATAGATTGTTTTCTAAAGATAAATATTCAGTTATACTTGATAAATTAGAAGTTAGTACTCCTACTTTATAACCTTGTAATTTAGATATCTCTTGTATTCTTTTATTTGTTTTACTTAAAATAACATAATTATCTTGATAGAATAACAAATCATTTCTTCCAATATCATCTACTTCATTAATTATTCTAAATATATACTCATTTGATGGTAAAGCACTTGATAATGAATATGAAACTTTATTTAAAGAAAGCCCTGTTTCTGCTTCAAAATAAGTTAGGAATGATAAAAATATATCATTTTCTTCAGTTGAAAATACAGGTAGATTGTTCATAACATAAATATCTATCATGCTTTTTTTGTTATCTTCAATCCATCTTCTTTCAGATAAGGTTAATTCTCTTTTATTAGTGTTTGACCTTACAACAAATACTACTGTCAATGTAACTATTAAAAGTACTATTGCAAGAATAATAAATAATTTTTTATTGTTCTTTTTTTTCATCTTCTACCTCACTTACTATAACATCATCACTATATGATATTTCTTCACTTATTTTATTTTTATATCCTATCATGTTATAGTTTAAATCTTCATTTTTAATGAAGAATTGAAAATCATAAAACTTTATTTCTTCACTAGAAAATTTTAATAAAATTTCTGTACATAATTTCTGCATTTCTTCTTTAGTATTCTCTTTTTCACTAGCAGTAATACTAACATTTATAATTTTTCCTTGAATATCTATTTTTGCATCTTTTATTCCAGCTTTTTCTTTTATCATCTTTATGATTTCATTTTTTTTCTCATCAGTAATTTTTACTTTATCTATACCATCTAATCTATTTCCATATACTGTTAATTTATCATCTGGATATAAATATTGTTTTACTGTAATAAATCCAAAAACCCCTATAATAAGTAAGAATACTAACGCAATTACTATTCTATACTTATAAATAAAATTCCAAACTTTTTTCACTTAATCACTTCCTTAATATATTTTATATTATACTATAAGTTATAAATATATTCAATCATCACACTTTTTTAATTCTTCTATAAGCATTTCATTTGCCATTTTCGGATTTGCAGTACCTTTTGTTTCTTTCATTATTTGACCCATTAAGAACTTAATACTTCTATCTTGGCCATTTTTATAATCTAACACTGCGTTCTTATTATTTAACAAAATATTTTTAATTATATTAGATAATTCACTAGTATCACTTATTTGTTTTAAACCTTTAGATTGAATTATCTCATCTACATCTCCACCACACTCTAATAATTCATTTAATATATCTTTTGCCATTTTAGAAGATATTTCATTATTTTCTAATTTAATAGTTAAATCTTTTATATTTTTAGTTGTTAATTTAGATTCATCAATCGTTATATAATTTTTATTCAAATAAGCAAGTATATCTCCTGTTAATAAATTTGCACTTATTATAGGGTTTACTTTATCATCAATTAATATTTTAAAGAAATTATTTAATTCCCTATTCTGTATTAATGCTTTTATAGCTATATCATTAATTTTTAAAGATTCATATGTCTCTTTAATTTCATTTGGCATCATAGGTATTTCTTTTTTTATGTTTTCTATCCAGTTATCATCTATTTCTACTTTTGGAATATCTGGTTCAGGAAAATATCTATAATCATTACCAGTTTCTTTAACACGCATTAAAATAGTTGATTTGCTCTTATCATCCCACTTACGTGTTTCTTCTTTTAATACTTTTCCACTTTTTAATAGTTCAGTTTGTCTTTTTATTTCATATAAAACACTTTCTCCAACATTACTTATTGAACCTATATTTTTAATTTCTATTTTAGTTCCTAATATATCACTATCACTTAATGATATATTTAAATCACATCTCATACTGCCTTCTTCTATTTTTACATCACTTACACCTGCATATAGAAGCATTGATCTTAAATTTTCTAGATAAAGCATAGCTTCTTTTTCATTTTTAATTACAGGTTTTGATACTATTTCAATAAGTGGAACTCCTGCTCTATTAAAATCAAGTAATGTAGAATTAGCATTATGTATACTTTTACATGTATCTTCTTCTAAGTGAATTTCTTCAATTTCTATTTTCTTTTTTATTCCATCATAAGAAACTTCTACATAACCATTTCTTCCAATTGGAGTATTATTTTGCGTAATTTGGTAATTCTTTGGATTATCTGGATAAAAATAATTTTTTCTATCAAAAAATATTTCACGAGTTATATCACAGTTTAATATAAGTGCAGTTTTTATTCCTAAATCTATAATACCCTTATTTAATGTAGGAAGCGTTCCAGGATAACCTAAATCTATTACATTTGCCACTTTATTAGGTATTTGTCCATATGTATTTTTAGTTGTAGAAAATGCTTTAGCTTTAGTTTTTAATTCTACATGCACTTCTATTCCTATAGTAGGTGTATACATATTAATTACCCCCTTCATTAATTTTATTTTCAATAAAATTTGCTAATTTATATATTTTTGCCTCATCAAATTTATTTGCTATTATTTGCATACCTACTGGTAAATTATTGCTTGCAAAACCTATAGGTAAACTCATTGCTGGAAGTCCTGCCATGTTTACTGGTATAGTAAATAGATCATCCATAAAACTTTTTACTGCGTCATTTGATGCAGAACCTAATTTATATGCAAAATCAGTAGTAGTAGGTCCTATTATTAAATCATACTTACTAAATACATCATTAAAACTATCACAAATAGACTTTCTTACTTTTAAAGCTTTATAGTAATATGTTTTTGCATTCTTACCTGATAAAACATAAGAGCCTATCATTAATCTTCTTTTTACTTCTTTTCCAAAGCCTTCTTTTCTTGTTTTCTTATACATTTGGTCAATATTTTCAGCATCCACTTTATATCCATATCTAATTCCATCATATCTAGCTAAATTTGATGAAGCTTCTGCAAGAGCTATAATCTGGTATAAATTAACTGAATATTCTATATAATTAATATCTACAAAATCTATAGTAACACCACTACTTTTTAATAAAGATATAATCGCTTCTATTTTATCTTTTATTAAAGGATTAACTTTATCACTCATATAAAAGTTAGGTATAGCTATTTTCATACCTGCTACATCTTCACCAATCAATCTTGTAAAGTCTTCATCAGTAACAACACTTGTTAAGTCCTTATCATCACGTTTACATAATATATTTAAAAGTAATGCATTTTCATAAACATTTCTTGACATTGGTCCAATTTGATCTAATGAGGATGCAAATGCAACTAAACCATATCTTGAAACCCTTCCATATGTAGGCTTTAATCCAACTATATTATTAAATGCTGATGGTTGTCTTATAGAACCCCCTGTATCAGATCCTAAGCTAAAAGGAGCAATACCAAGACTTACTGATACAGCACTACCTCCACTACTTCCTCCAGATACTCTAGTTTTATCATAACTATTTAAAACAGGTCCATAATAACTAGTTTCATTACTAGATCCCATAGCAAATTCATCCATATTAGCTTTTCCGATTATTATCATATTTTTATCTTTAATATTTTCAATTACTGAGGCATCATATAAAGGAATAAAATTAGATAACATCTTTGATCCACAAGTAGTTTTTATATCTTTAGTACATATATTATCTTTAATAACTATTGGTATACCAAATAATATATTATCAACCTCTTTATTTTCAAGTTCGCATGCACTTTTTATAGCAGACTCTTTATCAACTGTAATAAGTGAATTATATTCCTTATATCCCTCTATTCTATCTAAAGATTCCATTACTAAATCTATCGGTTTAATTTTTTTACTCTTAAGTAACTCATTTATTTCTTTTATACTCAAATCTAAATACTTAGTCATTTATAACTCTCCTTACTTCTATATAATTACCACTAGTTTTTGGAGCATTTACTTTAATATCGATAGATTCTTCTAATCCAACATCAGGAATATATTCATTTTTATTTTCAGTTGGTGAAAAAATATAGTCACAAGTATCTATATTAACTTCATTCACACGATTAATTTGATTCATAATTTCATTTAGTTCTTTTTTATAACTTTCCATCTCATCATGAGATATTTCTATCCTTGCAAGATGTGCAATATGCAAAACTTCTTCTTCTGTTAATTCATTCATTAAATATCACCGGTACTATTATATCATTTAAAGCAAAACAAAAAAAGACTTTTTAAAAGTCTTTTATGCAGCACTAGTTATTATTAAATATCCTAAAAGCAAAATTAATGCTTCAACTGCCATTGCAAATACTACTGAAACGTTTGTTGCTAATATACTTGGCTCAGGTTTTTTACTAACTGGTTTAGTAGCAACTTTTTTAGGTGCACTTGCTTTTTTCTTTGTAGCAGGTGCAGTAGTAGCTTTTGGTTTTGCTTTAGCGGCAGCTTTAGTAGCTGGTTTCTTTGTACTTGTAGCCATACATTCACTCCCTCTTTATTATATTTCACAATTAGTATATCACATAATTCTACATTATAAAAGTATTTTTTTAAGAAATATTGTTTTTCCTAATTCTTAATACTGACTCAAGGCGTGCTGCTCTTAATACTTGATTATCTAATATTCCATATGAAATATCTAAATCAAGTAAATCTCCATTAGTAAATATTACCATAGAATTTTCATTGTTTCTCTTATAATTATATAAGTTTTTTAATGAAATCCACGCACAATCATCTAACCTTGGAGAATTCGTAGGAAAGAATATCACTTCATTCGTCTCTTCAATAATTATAGGCGCTTTATGTGAAACTCCAATTAACTTTTTTGTTCCACTAAACCTACCATTATATGAACTTCCAAAATAAGAACAATTATCTGAAATTATTTGCATTGGTGTTACATTTACTATAAACGTATGATCTTTTTCAATAATTCTAGATTGAGTTTTACCTATAGGAAGTATAGCAAATGTATCTTTATTAATTTCATATTCACTCATAACTTCACCTCCCCCTAATTATAATTTCTCCATAAAAATTATAATTACTGCTTACCTTAACAGGCTTAGTTATCGAAATTTATCAATTTTTGTCACAAGTGAAATAAAAATCTACTTTTTTTGACAATTTTTAAATTATTTTACTAAATAACTAGCATAATCATGCAATTCTTCAAAATCTCTGCCACTATCATACTCCATTGTAAATACATTTTTTCTTCTTGGAGTTTGATATATTACTTTAACAGATGCTCCACTTGAATAACTTCCATCTTTCATTAAATCATAAGCATCTTTTGAAATATCTGTAACAAGTGGAGTTACACTATTATTTTCCATCTTTGGCAAAGTTGCATCAAATATAAAATACTCATCATCATTTTTTATTAAATTATAAGCATGTATTTCAGTTTTATTATCAGCTTTAATACTACTAATTTTTAGTGTTGACTCTATTCCAATAAATTTAAGTAAATTATGAGATAACATCGCACGTTCTGTACACATTGCTACATTCATGCCTTTTATGGTAGATATTTCTGTATTTTGCACTTCATCAATCGTTTTAAATATTTGAAGTCTTTTTTCTAAGTTATAATTATAACCAAAATAATCAGTAACTGTTTCATATACTAAATAACAAAGATGTTCAAAATCACAAAACTCACTTTTCTTTATTTTATTCATTAATTCTATATAAGCATCATCAACATTTCCTACTACTTGTCTTCTTATATCCATTAAATCTGATTGCATACTAATTTCTTGCTTATCTAAAAATTCACTTCTTGTAGATAATGTTTTACTAATTTTTGCACCATTTAAATTATTAGCACCTACATAATAATTATTCTCATTATTACTTTTTAAACTTTCTTTTATTCTTTCTATAAATACTTTATAATCTTTTGTATCAATACTATTTATTATTTCTATTAAACTATTTTCCATAATATCACCAATAAAATAATAGCATGAATCAATGATTTTGTACATAAAAAAACTGTTTCTTACATAAGAAACAGGGCGTCATAGGTTTTCACCTTAACTATCTTTAATGGTGCGGGTAAAGGGACTTGAACCCCCATGGA
>HF990798.1 GCA_000436255.1 Clostridium sp. CAG:1193
ACACAAAAATAGCCTAAGTTAATATTAACCTAGGTTATTTATAAAATATTAATTAGTAACTAAATAACAAATGTATTATTTAAATATTTCAAAATAGTTTCCGGAGTCTAAGTAAAGTATACCTTTTTTATTTTCTAATGTTGATAGTATTTTTATATAATCATTAACTAAATATGTTTTATATAGTGTTATATATACATAATTACCATCATTCATAGTTAATATAAATCTTTCTTTATCTATATCGTTTGGATAATATTCTATTTCAGATATCATAAGTCGTATATTTTCATCTATAACATCATATTTTTCTACTAACTTATTAAACATATCATCGCTTACTGTATTTATAAGTACAGGTATTTGAAAATCATTTTTATTAATTAATTTACCATCTTCAAGCACTGTTTTTCCTCTTTTATCATAATAAAATAATGGCGTATTCTCTTCTACATTTATAGTTATTACTCCAAATGGTTTTTTTGTAATTTTTACATTTTTTATAAGTTCATTTTTAAGTAGCTTCTTTTTTATTGTGTATTTAGAGGTTAATAAAAAACTTGGGTAATTTCTAAGTGATGATGAATCTATTACTTCTTGATCTGTTAAATATTTATTATTTTCTATAAATATATTTCTTACGGGGGAAACTACTATTTTATATATTAAAAAACCAAAAAGATATAGTACTAAAAGTACTATTAAAAACTTTTTAAAATTAAATTTCTTTTTTACTACTACATCTTTTTGTTCAATTTTATTCATAGCTACTCCCAATTAACAAATTCTTGTTCTATTTTAAGTTCTACTCCTGTTTCTTCTTTTACAGTATCTTTTACATAAAGTATTAAATCATGTATGTCTTTTCCTGTTGCACGACCTACATTTATTATAAAATTTGCATGTTTCTTACTTACTTCTGCTCCACCTATTCTATAACCTTTTAATCCGCAAACCTCTATTAATCTTCCAGCAAAATCATTTTCTGGATTTCTAAATACACTTCCTGCAGATGGATATTCTAGTGGTTGAGTTAGTAACCTTTTTTGTTTTCTTTCATTTATAAGTTCTTTTATTTCTTTTTTATTTCCTGGTTTTAATATAATTGTTGCTTCTAAACATATATAATCTTTATTTTTTTGTAAGAATGAACTTCTATATTTGAAATTTAAATCTTTATTATATAGTGTAATAATTTGAAGGCTTGGCGTTAGTAGTTTAACCTCACTTACTATATATCCCATATCTGATTTATATGCACCTGCATTCATGTATATTGCGCCACCTATAGTACCAGGTATTCCTGTTGCAAATTCCATACCAGTAAGTCCTAAATTGGCAGTTTTCATTGCAACATTAATCAAACTACATCCTGCACCTGCAATAACCGTAGTATCATGTATATCTAAATGATTTATTTCATTTAATTTAATTAATACATCTTTATATAAAGTATCATTAAATATTAAATTAGAACCATTTCCTAATATTTTATAACCTACATTATCTTCTTTTAATAATTTTAATAGCTCAACTAATTTATCTATATTTTTAGGATATACAATTAGTTTTGCTTTTCCACCAGCTTTATATGTGGTATATTTACTTAAAGAGACATTTTTCTCTATCTTGCCTATTTTCTTTTTGTTTATTTTCTCTTCTATAGTCATATTATTCACCAACTACCTCTTTTATAAGATTATATATTTTTAAAGCAGCATCTTTATTATACATCGCACTCAAATTATTCTTTATGCTTTCTTTTATATCTTTATTATATAACATTTCTTCAATATTTTTAATTAAAATATCACTTTCTAAGTCTGATTCTAAAATTAATTTACCTGCATTTTTATTTACTAATGAAAGTGCATTTTTATATTGATGATTATCTGTAACGTATGGACTTGGTATTAATATAGATGGAACCTTATATGATATTATTTCACTTAATGTAGTTGCACCTGCTCTTGTAACCATTACATCTACTTTAGGAAATACTTTTTTTAAATTATCTATATATGGTAATATTTTAATATTTTCATTTAATTTAATTTGATTAAATTCTTCAAAATAATCTTTACCCGTTATAAATAATACTTCATAATCTTTATTATTAAATTTTGGTAAAATAGTTTTAAATTTATCATTTACTACTTTTGATCCTAATGAACCCATTACTATTAATACTAACTTTTTATTATTATGTAAGTTTAATTCTTTTTTATCAAATTTTAAACTAGTATCAATTTCACTACTAGGATTACCCGTATATACTACTTTTTTAGCATTTACTTGTGTATCTTTAAATGAAGTCGCTACTGCATCTACATATCTTGATAAAAATTTATTAGTCATTCCAAGTACACTATTTTGTTCATGTATTATTGTTTTTACTCTACATTTATGAGCAGCATATATTACTGGTGCGGTTACGTACCCTCCTACACCAATTACTATATCTGGTTTAAATTCTTTAATTATTTTTTTACATTTTTTAATCCCTTTTAAAAAGCATGTAATGGTTTTAAAGTTCTTTAAAGATAATTTTCTATCAAATCCACGAACTTCTATACCATAGTATTTAATATTATATTTAGGTACAATATCTTTTTCCATACGATTAGTAGTACCTATATAAAGTATTTCAGAAGATGCATCTTTTTCTTTTATTTTATTAATTATTGATAATGCTGGATATATGTGCCCACCTGTACCACCTGCACTTATAATAACACGCATATTATCACTTCCCACTCTTATAGATTCTTACTACTGTTTTTCCGTATTTTTTGTCTTTAAATAATATTAAAGATCCTATATTATCATCTATCTTTTCATCTTCATATTCACATACTACTAAACCATCTTCACAAAGAATATTATATTCATTAATTTTATTTAATACATCTTTTATTTTAATTCTCCCATACGGAGGATCTATAAATATTATATCAAACTTTTTTTCATTATTACTAAAATTTTTAATTGCTTCTTTGTAATCACTATGTATTACTTTTATATTTTTAATACCTATATCATTAATATTTTTATTTATAACATTTATTGAATTTTTATCATTATCTATTATATAACTTTCTTTTGCACCATTACTTATAGCCTCTATCCCAATCGCTCCAGTACCTCCAAATAAATCTAGAAATACTGAATCATTAATATATAAATTAAGCATTGCAAAAATACTTTCTTTTACTTTATCCATAGTAGGCCTTATATTGGGCATGTTATATCCTGTTAATTTTCTGCTTTTATATATTCCACTTATTACTCTCATATTAAACTCCACATTTTTTATTACTTATAAGTTTATCCATTTCTTTATTTAAATAATATATATGATAATCTAGAGTATTCATACTTTCTACATACTTATGAATAATCTTATTTTCATATAATTTTTTTACATCTTTAGTATTAATTAAATGATTATCTATAATTTCTTTTTTTGCTACTTTCATATTTTTTACAAAATCCATTTCATTTAAAGTTATTATTAAATCATCTAGGCTATCTAATACTTTATCCATTTTATCACCTTATTCAAATACTTTTAATATTGATTCAATCATTGATATTTTATTTCCAATTTCTTCTATCTTATCACTTGTATGCAATTTATATTTATCTTTCATCTCATCTGTCATATTACTAATTAAAGATGGATTTCTATTAAGAATTTTATACCAATATGAGTTTTCTCTTATATATCTATGTAATAAATTATCTTCATTTAACTTAAATTGTACACTTAAATCCATTAATCTTCAAACCTTTTAAATATCGGTCTTGGTTCATATGTAGGTGTTACATCATCTTTTTTTATTAAGTCTTGTACTAATTTTATACCTTTTTCAATACTGTTTAAATTCTTTTTAACATTATCCATGTTTATATTTTTTATACTTGAAATAATATTTCCTAAATCATTATTTTCTACACTTTTATATTTAGAAAATACATTATCATCGTCACCATAAACATCATATAACTCATATAATTCTTGCCATGTTGTCTTTTTTGAAGCAACATGAGATGCAAAAGAAGGATATTTCCTTGCAAATATTTTGAATTCTTCTTTTTTATCCATAATATTCACCCATAATATTTTATGCGAAAATATCCATATTTTTTACATTATTTTTGTATCCTTTAAAAAGTCATCTATAGTTAACATTTTACTATCAATATCTTCTAAAGATACTTCTTTTACCTCTTTTTTTATAGGGCTTTTGTTTATAGTAGATTCACTTTCTAAAACTTGTTCTTTAAATACATCAGTAATTTTTTTAGATACACTTGAACCTGTACTATATCTATCCATTATAGATAGTTCACTATTTTTAATCATTTTAATATCCGTATCATCTTTAAGCCCTAACATTTCATTTGTACGCATTACTAATGATTTAACTACTTTATGAGGATTTGTTTTTACTTCTCTTAGTATTAAAATTCCCCTTTTAGCACGTGTACTATATTCTAAATCACTTATTCTTACTCTTTTTGCAGTACCTTTATTTGTAAATATACTTACATATTCATAAGAATCATCAAATAAAGTAGCATTTGTTACAAAATCATCTTTTAAATTAATTGATTTAACACCTGAGGATTTAACACCTGTTATTGGTACATCATTTATATTAAACATTAATGAATATCCATTATTTGTAGTAATTAATACATTTTCCATATTGTTATAACATACATTAGTTACAGTATCATTATCTTTTAATTTAATATTAGTAACTGGTTTTGAATATCTTTGTAATTTATATTCAGATAATTTTGTTCTTTTAACCATTCCAAGGCGCGTAAATGTAGTAATATATTCTTCTTTATTAAAATCATATACTGGCATAGATGTTACTATTTGTTCTCCTTCTTTTAAAGGAATAATATTACTAATATGTTTACCTAATTCTTTCCATTTTGTATCAGGAAGATCATAAACAGGGACATATAAATAATTACCCAAATTAGTAAATAATAATATAGTATCTAATGTATTTACTTCATACATTCCAATTACATAATCACCATCTTTTAATAAAGTAGGATCATCTTTACTAGATGTATAACTTCTATTTGATACTCTTTTTACATATCCATCTTTTGTAACTACAGCAATAACATCTTCCTTTGGAATCATCATAGAAGTATCAATCTTAATTTCAGTTACTTCATCTTTAATTAAAGTTTTTCTTTCTGTACCATATTCATTTCTTATTTTTCTAAGTTCATCTTTCATTACAGCCTTCAATTTATCTTCATCACTTAATATAGCATTAATTGTATTAATAATTATATTTAAATTCTTCAACTCATCTTCAAGTAATGTTACATCTGTATTAGATAATCTATATAATTGTAATGTAACAATTGCATCAGCTTGTTTTTCAGTAAAACCAAAATTACTCATTAAATTATTAATTGAATCAGCTTTATTTTTACTTTTTCTAATCGTTTGAATTACTTCATCTAATATACTAATTGCTTTAATTAAACCTTCTACTATATGAAGTCTTGCTTTAGCATGCGCTAAATCAAACTCATTTTTCTTTATAGTAACTTCTTTTTTATGGACTATATAAGCATCCAATAATTCAAGTATACCTAATAATTTAGGTCTTCTATTTACTATTGCTATATTATTTATTCCATAAGATATTTGAAGTTCAGTATTTTTATATAAATAATTTAATATTAATTCAGCATTTGCATCTTTCTTAATATCAATAACTATTCTTATACCTTCTCTATCAGATTCATCTCTTATTTCTAATATTCCATCTATTTTTTTATCTACTCTTATTTCATCAATAGACTTAACAAGAAGTGATTTATTAACTTCAAAAGGTATTTCATTTATAACTATAGAAGTTTTTCCTTTTACAGTTTCTATAGTTGCTTTTGATTTAATTATTATTTTACCTTTTCCTGTTTCATATGCTTTTCTTATACCATCAATTCCTTCAATAATTGCACCAGTAGGGAAATCAGGACCCTTTATAATATCCATTATTGTATCTAATTTAGAGTTAGGATAATCAATACGATGTATAGTTGCATCTATTACCTCACTTAAGTTGTGTGGTGGTATATTAGTTGCATAACCAGCACTTATACCAGTTGTACCATTTACAAGTAAATTAGGAAATCTACTAGGAAGTACTGTTGGTTCCATCAATGAATCATCATAATTAGGTGCAAAAATGACTGTATCTTTATCAATATCTTTAAGCATTTCAGTTGATATTTTAGATAACCTTGCTTCTGTATAACGCATTGCAGCAGGGCTATCGCCATCAATAGAACCATTATTACCATGCATATCAATAAATGGTGTATTATTTTTCCACCACTGACTTAGTCTTACCATCGCATCATAAATAGAAGAATCCCCATGAGGATGATATTTACCCATAATATCTCCAACGCTTCTTGCAGACTTTCTATATGGTTTATCAAATGTATTCTTTTCCTTATACATTGAATACAATATTCTTCTTTGAACAGGTTTTAAGCCATCCCTTACATCAGGTATTGCTCTATCTTGTATTATATATTTAGAATATCTTCCAAATCTTTCACCCATAATTTCTTCAAGTGAATAATCATATATTTTTTGTACTATGTCTTTCATACTCTCACCTACTAAAAATTATAACACAACATTTGAAAAAACGCCATAAAATTGGCGTTTTAATATTTTTTATAAAATTAATTTTATTTAACTACAAATGTTAGTCCGGAAGGTCTATAAGTAGTACTTGCATTAAATCTATCTGCATCTTCCT
>HF990799.1 GCA_000436255.1 Clostridium sp. CAG:1193
AGTAGTAAAAGATACAAAGACAGGTAAATCTGGAATGTGTACATTAACAGTAAAAGAAGAACCACCAGTACCATCTGGAGGAGGAGAATATACTTATTCAAGTGGAAGCTGTAAGGTTACACTAAGTGAACCGGTTTCATCTAAAGGTACTCAAACTACAGTAACGGATGGAGATATATGTGGCTATTATTCTTGTACATCTAAAACGTATTGTGGAACAAAAGAAGTTGCAGCCACTTGTACAAAGGCGTGTTGTGGGACAGACACTAAAAATAAAACATGTCAAACAGAAGCTTGTGGATATTCATGTAAAGTGCAAATTGGAAAATTGTGTATAGGGAAAAAAATATTTTCGTGTCCACATCCGAGTTGTGGAACAACAACAACAAATAAAACATGTTCAAAAATATCATGCTGCGGTACCAAAGAAGTTGCTAAGTCGTGTGAAAATCCAACATGCAAGGCTAAAACTTGCGTAGTAACTACATCAACAGATTTTAATTATAAAAATGTTGAGTATACCGGGAAAAAAATGATTAAATATTCATATGGTGCTTGTGAAAAAAATGGTACAAGGAAGGTAACTACTACAACATATTGTGCAGTTACAAGAAGTCAAAATATTATTTATCCAGGGACAAAATCAACTATAAGACTTGATTTTGTATCGGGAGTAGAAGCTTGCTAATTTGACAAAAAGAGTAAAATATGTATAATAATGACTATCAAAAGGGGGTAATTTTGGATGGAATTACAAAGAAATAATAAATATAAGAATAAAATAGCAGCAGGATTATCAGCAATAATAATAGCAAGTGCAGCATTAACTGGATGTAGTGAATCAAGTATTATACAATTTAATGTAGAGGTTACACCAGAGCCATATGAAGAGTATGTTGAACCAACAGCAACACCAAAGCCAACACCAGCACCAACTCCAACAATAGAAGAGGATATGGAGTCTCTTGGAATAGTTGAGGATGATTTTGAGATAGATTATGGTGGTGTATTTGGCTTAGTATTTAAAATGCCAAATGGTAAAATTAAGATAGTAGAAACAATATGGAATCATGATGGAGATAAAAGTGTATTTTGTGATGCATTTACAAATATACCTATAATGTCTGCAACAAATTGTACTTCTGATTATAAATTTGATATAACATATGATGAGGCTGAAATATTAGTACCATATTTTATGGATTCAGAATTAGAAATGATAGGAATACAAGCACATCTAGAAAATTATATTGGTAATAATCTTGATGATGATATGTGGGAGAGATTAAAGTATATTATTCCAAAATATTTTAACAAAGAATATACAGAAACAATCAGTTTTGACGAATGTATTTTTACAAGAGAGTGGCTAGCTGAATTTTATATAGATCTTGTACCAAGAGAAAACAGAGTAACAGCAGAGGAATTACAAACAGGACTAGAAAAAGATAGTGCAAAAGTACTTAAATAGGTTATTACAAGTGTAATAACTTATTTTTTTGACAAAAAGAGTAAAATATGTATAATAATGACTATCAAAAGGGGGTAATTTTGGATGGAATTACAAAGAAATAATAAATATAAGAATAAAATAGCGGCAGGATTATCAGCAATGATAATAGCAAGTGCTGCATTAACTGGATGTGGGGATACTATGAATGTAGGGGGAACGCCAATTGTGACTCCAGCTGGTAAAATAGTACCTTATACTACACCAAATCCTATGCCTGATACAGAAATAGAAGCGTTAGGAATAGTAAATGAAGATGATTTGATATTGGCAAGGGATAGATTTGGTTTGATATTTAAAATGCCTAATGATGAAACAAAGGTTGTAGAGACATTATATAGTAGAGAAGAAAACAAGTATACTTTTTATGATGTATTTACAGAAATTCCAATACTAACAGCAACAAATTGTACTCAAGACGAAGATTATAATATCTACTATGATGACGCAGAAATATTAGTACCTTATTTTGAAGATGCAGAATTAGTAATGATAGGAATACAAACGAAAATAGAAAACTATGGAATTGCAAATCTTAATGTAAATGGTGAAGAATTAATAAACAAAGTAATTCTTAAGTATTTTAAATTAAATTCAGTAGAAGAAATAGATTTATCTACACGTTATTTTAATAAAAGAGAACTAGCAGAAATGTATATGTTAACATTTGATGAAGAAAACAGAGTAACTGCTTTTAACTTATTGAATGAATATGGAATGGAACCTCCATCTGAGGTGTTTAATAATAATGATGCAGAATTACTAGACGAAGATACAATAAATAATGAAAAAGCGTTGTTGGGTATAATAGATGATACTAAAATGATGAGAGGATATGAAATATACGGAATAGTATTTAGAATGCCTGATGGACAGTATAAAGTAATAGAAACAACGTGGGAAGAAGATAAAAACGGAGGCATATATAAAGATTTATTTACAGAAATTCAAGTAATATCAGCAGAAGATTGCAGCTATGATTCGGAAGGCAATAGAATATGTGAAAATTTTCAAATATTAGTACCATACTTTGAAAATGCAGAAATAGTATCTATAAATTTAATGGATGAGACGGAAGCTGTATTTCATAGTATTGATGAAGGAATAAGTTTACGATCAGATAGAGTATATTATAAATATAGTAATGATGATTATACTTATACAAAAGATAGTTTTGCTGGATATTATGTAGAGCTTTTTTCAAAAGAAAACAGAGTAACTGCAGAAGAATTACAAACAGGACTTGAAAAAGATAGTGTAAAAGTACTTAAATAGGTTATTATGAGAATAATAATCTATTTTTTTATATAATATTGTGCTTATATGTTACAATCTAAATATGGAGGTAAATGTTATGGAAAAGGTAAATGCTAGTGATTATTTAGGGAAGGAAGTAGTTGTTAAAATAGATAGACCATTAGGTTCTAGACATAAAAAGCATGGATTTATGTATATGTTAAATTATGGATATATTCCTGATACTATTAGTGGTGATGAAGAAGAATTAGATGCTTATTTATTGGGTGAATTTGAACCAGTAGATAAATCTAAAGGAAAAGTAATAGCAGTTATACATAGAATTAATGATGATGATGATAAGTTAATAGTATCAAAAGATGGTGTTAATTACTCAGATGATCAAATAAAAGCATTAACTGAATTTCAAGAAAGATATTTTAAATCTATAATAAAAAGAAAGTAATCATTATAGTGCAATGATTATTTTTCTTTATGTTTAACATTATACGTGTTATACTTATTTTGGTGGTTTTATGAAAAAAATAGTAATCCTTTTTATATCTATATTGTTATTATGTGGATGTACAAGTAAAAATAATATAAATATAGAAAAGTATGATATGTTTTACATGGATACATATATAGAGGTCAAATTGTATGATGTAACTAAAGAAGAGTCTAGTAATATATTTAAGAATATCGATAATATTTTTAGTGAGTATCATAAATTATCTGATAGATATAATGCATATGATGATATAAAAAACATTTATTATCTTAATAATGAACTTGACGAAAAAGAGGTTACTATTGATTCAAAGTTAAGTGAAATGATAAAATTTGGATTAGATATGTATGATTTTACTGATGGATATATTAATATTGCTTTAGGAAATGTTATTGATGTGTGGAAAGAATATAGAGAAAATGAAAATGGGGTTCCTGGGTTATTTGAACTTTCTACAAGTGGGAGCGTTGATATTAATGATGTTTCTTTAGTAAATAATGTTTATAAAAAAAGTAATGGAGTAAAGCTTGATTTAGGTGCATACGCGAAAGGATTTGTAACTGAAAAAGTAGGTGAGTATTTAGAATCTATTGGTTATAAGAAGTATTTAATAAACGCAGGTGGTAATGTTAAAGTGGGTTCTAAATATAAAAGTGATAGTTATTTAGTTGGGTTAGAAGAACCATTTAATACATCAAATATATATAAAAAAATATTAGTGGAAAATGAATCTATAGTAACTAGTGGTAGTTATCAAAGATATTATATATATAACGATATAAATTATAATCATATTATTAATCCTAAAACACTATATCCAGAGAACTATACAAAAAGTGTAACTATAATAACAAAAGATAGTAAATATGCAGATATATTATCTACATATATGTTCTTAATCCCTATAGAAGATGGTATAAAGAAAATAGATGAGCTAGATGGTGTAGAAGCTATATGGTATAGTGATAAAATATATACATCAAAAGGATTTAGTAATTATGAATAAAAAAGATATATTACTTATATTAATAACTTTATTAGTATCTGGTGTATTAATATTTATAAATAAATTAAACTATAAAAAAAGTAATTATGCATATGTATATTATGAAAATAAAGTAATAAAAGAAATAGATTTGAGTATAAATGATACTTATACAGTAAAAGGGTATAATGGTAGTGTTGTAATAGAAGTTAAAGATAATATGATAAGAGTAAAAGAAGAAACTTCAAAATATCATATATGCAGTAAACAAGGATTTGTTAAAGACAATACTCCTATTATATGTATGCCTAATAAAATAATTATAAAAATGGATTATAAAGAAAATCTTGATTCGGTGGTGAGATAATGGATACAAAAAAAATAGCAAAATTGTCAATGTTACTTGCTATATCAGTAACTCTTGGAGTGCTTGATAGTTTTATACCTATATTCAGCGGTATCATTCCTGGTATTAAACTTGGTCTTGCTAATATAGTTATATTATTTGCAATATATGAGTATTCATTTAAAGATGCATTAGTATTATCAATTTTAAGAGTATTTTTAGTTGGAATATTAAGAACTGGTTTATTTAGTATGACTTTCTTTTTCAGTTTATTTGGTGCGATTTTATCATTAATAAGTATGTCTTTAGTTAAAAAATATACAAAATTATCGGTAGTAGGAGTAAGTATCGTTGGTGCGATATTTCATAGTATTGGTCAAATAATTATAGCTATAATTTTCTTATCTAATATAAATATTTTATATTATTTACCAGTTTTATTAATAAGTTCTTTAGTTACTGGTATATTAGTAGGAATGTGTTCAGATAAATTAATATCATATTATAATAAAATTTATGTATAAATTTACATTGTATATATAAAAAATATTGATATATTTTTACTAATTTATTATAATTAAAATATGATAGGAGGATATATGAAAAAATATTTAGGGTTATTTTTGGGTTTGTTACTTTGTTTTTTTGTAGTAACTGGTTGTGAAAAGGTGGAAAACGGAAATTATAAAGAAGGAACATATTATGGTAGTTATATAGATACTTATGGTGGAACTTCTTCTGTTGCAACTGCAGTTGTTTATGTAGATGAAAGCGGTATGATTAAATCAGTATTTTTAGATACAGTTTATAAAAAGGGAGATGTATTAACAACTAAAAAAACACTTAAAGATGAATATGGTATGAAACCTAATAGTGAAGTTTCTAAAGAATGGTATGAACAAGTAAATTTAATTGAAGCAAAAGTAATAGAAAATCAAAATATAACATTTATTGGTTTAAATAGTGATGGAAAAACTGAAGCAATTGCAGGTGTTACTATGAAAATTGATGCACTATATAATGCGTTAAATAATGCCTTAGAACAAGCTAAAAAATAATATTAAATGGCACATATAAAATATGTGCTTTTTCTTTTGCCTAGTTCCCTTGTTTTAAGTAGATAAATGTATTATAATTAATGTGTTAGGATGTGACAATATGATTATAAAAACAATGGATGGAAATGAAGCATGCGCTCATAGTGCATACATTTTTTCTGATATAGCGGGAATTTATCCAATTACACCATCATCAACAATGGCTGAATATGTAGATGAATGGTCTAGTAAAGGACTTAAAAATATATATGGGCAAACTGTAAAAGTAGTAGAAATGCAAAGTGAAGCAGGTGCAATAGGATTTGTACATGGAGCACTTACTAATGGTAGTATTGCAACTACATTTACAGCAAGTCAAGGACTTCTTTTAATGATTCCAAATATGTATAAAATAGCAGGTGAAATGTTACCTTGTGTTATTAATGTTGCAGCAAGAAGTATAGCAACACATGCACTTAGTATACTAGGAGATCATCAAGATATATATGCAGTAAGACCTACTGGATTTGCTATTTTAGCATCTAGCAGTGTAGAAGAGGCTTCTCATTTAACTTGTGTAAGTTATTTATCTGCAATAAAAGGAAGAATACCATTTGTTAATTTCTTTGATGGTTTTAGAACTAGTCATGAATTATCAAAAATAAATATGATTGAACAATCTGATGTAAAAGATTTATTAGATAATAAAAAGGTAGAAGAATTTAGGAATAAAGCATTAAGTATAAATAAAAGGGTAAAAGGTACAGCAATGATGGAAGATGTATATTTCCAAATGGCTGAAGTAAGAAATAGTGATTATGATAGTTTACCTGATATAGTTAATGATTACATGAAAAAAATAAATAAAAAAACTGGTAAAAATTATGCACCTTTTGAATATTATGGCTCTAAAACTGCAAAAAAAGTTATTGTAGCAATGGGTTCAGTATGCGAAACTATAAAAGAAGTTATAGATGATTTAGGTGGAGAAATCGGATTAATTAATGTACATTTATATAGACCTTTCTCTAAAAAATATTTCTTTGAAGCACTTCCTTCTACTGTTGAAAAAATTGCAGTACTTGATCGTACGAAAGAACCAGGTAGTTTAGGTGAACCATTATATTTAGATATAGTAAGTCTATTTAACGATAACACTCGTCCATATATAATTGGAGGAAGATACGGATTATCTAGTAAAGATACTAATCCATCACATATAAAAGCGGTTTATGACTTTTTAGATAGTGAAAATAGTTTTAATGGATTTACTGTAGGTATTAATGATGATGTTACAAATTTAAGCATACCAGTTAGTAAATATCATCCAAATATAGATAGAAAAGAATTCTTAATATATGGTTATGGATCAGATGGAATGGTAAGTGCATCAAAAGATATTCTTAAGATAATTGGTGATAATACAGATAACTATGTACAGGGTTATTTTCAGTATGATTCAAAGAAAAGCGGAGGAATTACAAGAAGCCATATAAGAATATCAAAAGATAAAATAAGAAGTACTTATTATGTTGATAATCCTAGTTTAGTTGTATGTTCAAAAGAAAGTTATTTAGGAAAATATGATATGTTATCAAATATAAAAGAAAACGGAACATTTATATTTGTAAGTGCACTTGATGAAAGTGAGATAGATGATACATTATCAAACGAAGAAAAGAAAATAATAATAGATAAAAATATAAAATTTTATACAATAGATGCGTATCATTTAGCAAATAAACATGGTCTTAAAAACAAGATAAGCACTATATTAGAGTCATGTATCTTAGATATTATTGGATATAAAGATTATATAGAAAATATAAAAGAGAGTATAAAAATAAGATTTAAGAAAAAAGGAGAATCTGTAATTAATGCAAATTTAAATGCAGTAGATGAATCTTTATCTTATTTAAAAGAAATAAAAATAAAATATAATGATATAGAGTTTATAGAAACAAAAGAAAAGAAATATAATAAAGTGTTTGATATGGTATCTTTCCTTGAAGGAAATAAATTATCAGTAAGTGACTTTTTAACCTATAAAGATGGTTCATATATAACAGGTACAACTGAGCATGAAAAAAGAGGTATAGCAGAAAATGTTCCAGTATGGGATAAAGATAAATGTATTCAGTGTAATCAATGTTCATTTGTATGCCCACATGCAGTTATTAGACCATATTTACTTAATGATGAAGAGTTAGAAAAAGCGCCAAAATTTATAAAAGAAAATGTAAGAAATGCGATTGGATCAAAATATAAATATACAATGGGGATATCTAAATTAGATTGTACAGGTTGTTCTTTATGTGCAAATATTTGTCCAAGTCATGCACTTACTATGACACCTTTTGACGATGTTTCTAGTAATAAAGGATTTGAATATTTACTTAATAAAGTAAGTGAGAAAAAAGAACAAATAAATAATACAGTAAAAGGGACACAATATAAAAAGCCATTATTTGAATTTAGTGGTGCGTGTGCTGGTTGTGGTGAAACACCTTATATTAAACTACTTACTCAAATGTTTGGAGATAAAATAACTATTGCAAATGCAACAGGATGTTCATCAATATATGGAGCATCTTTCCCAAGTATTCCATATAAATTACCTTGGGCAAATTCATTATTTGAAGATAATGCAGAATTTGGATATGGTATGTTACTTTCATATAATTCAAATAGAAGACTTATAAAAACTATTATGGAAAGTGAAATGGATGGGGTAAATAAAGAATACTTTAGTAAATGGCTTAATAATTATGATGATTATGAAATTACACGTGAAGTATATGAAAATATAGATTATAGTAAGACTAAATTAAAAGATTTAAAAGAATTTATTATAGCAAGAAATATCTGGACAATCGGTGGAGATGGTTGGGCTTATGATATTGGATATAGTGGTATAGATCATGCATCAAGCACTAATGACAATGTAAAAATATTAGTACTTGATACAGAAGTATATTCAAATACAGGAGGTCAATCTTCAAAATCATCTAATAGAGGTTCAATTGCAAAATTTACATCAGGTGGTAAAGAAAATGCTAAGAAAGATTTAGCAAGAATACTTATGTGTTACCCTAATGTTTATGTAGCACAAGTATCTATGGCTAATATGAATGCGGTAATTAAAGCATTTAATGAAGCAGATAAACATGATGGACCGGCTATTGTAATCGCATACGCACCATGTATAAACCACGGAATAAAAGGTGGCATGGAAACAATGATAGAAGAACAAAAACTAGCAGTATCATCAGGATATTATCCAATATTTAGATATAATGCTAAAACAAAAGAATTCCATTTAGATATGAAAGAACCAGACTTTACATTATTAGATAAATTTATAGAAAATGAAACTAGATTTAATGCTCTTAAAATAGTAAATGAAGAAAAAGCAAACGAACTATTTGAAAAATTAAAAATAGATGCTAAAAATAGATATGAATATTATAAGAATTTAGAAAGTTAAAAACTATTATACGTGGAGTGTAATAATGAAAAAAAGAGGATTT
>HF990800.1:0-5623 GCA_000436255.1 Clostridium sp. CAG:1193
TTCTTTAATATATTTTATATTACCTAAAATAAATGCATATAAATATTCTTTGTTAATATTTTTATCTATTAGTAAAGTTATTTTATTTTTAATAAAATAAAAGATATTTTTGTTATCTTTTATTTTTTCTATATTATCTATTTTAAATACATAATTAATATTTTTATTTTTTAAATATTCTTTATAATTAAATAAATTGAAAACTGTATTATTACTGGGTAGTTCTATATTTCCAGATAATTTTATTAAATCACCAAGTTCATAATTAGTTTTAAATTCATTTAAATCTTCTAACTTACTAAAATAATAGGTTGCAACTATATTTTCTTTTCCTTTAATTTCCATACTTAGTTTATTTCCATCTATTATGTATGATTTTATATAACCTGTTATTTCTTTATCATTTATATTATATTTACTACTGATTAATGTATTATTAAATATAATGGCATATATAATGCAAAAAAGTGCAAATAATAAGTATTTATATTGTAATATAATCTTTGATCTTATCAAACATTGCATCTCCAATGCCACTTACTTTTTTAATATCTTCAATAGTATCAAATTTATTTAAAGTTCTATAATTAATTATTTTTTCTGCTTTACTTTTACCTATACCAGGTATATTTATAAGTTCATCAATAGTCGCACTATTAATATTTATAAGTTTTTTATCTGTAATATCACTAGATTTATCATTAGATTCATCTTTTATACATGCATCGTTATTATCAATGCATATACATTCTTTTTCTATTTCTTTAATTATTTCAATTACTGTTGGCTTATTAACATTTTCTAAAGCCTTCTTTACTTCTTCTTTTGAATATATCTTTATATACATCTCATCAAATATCTTCTTACTTAAATTTAAAAGTGTAGTATCAGATTTTTCAGTTAATCCCCCCGCAAGTTCTATTACATCTATAATTCTTTTATCGTTATCTACTTTATAAACTCCTGGATTAACTACTTCTCCTTTAATTTCTACATAATAACTAGTATCACTACTACATTTTTCTACTTCAATTATTTTCTCACTTATTACCTCTTCTTTACTTAAATATAAACTTGATAATATAACAATAACTAAAATTAATGCAATGCAAATATATAAACTATATTTTCTAAATTTTTCTTTCATATAACCTCCTAATAGTTATATAGAAGAAAACTTTAAAAATTCCCCTATTTTTTCTAAACAAATTAAAAAAAACACAAAAATGTGTTTATTTTTCTTCCTTTTTAGTTGTTTTCTTAGTAGTCTTTGCAGTTTCTGCTTTTTTCTTTGTAGCAGGTGCAGTTTTAGTAGTTTCTGCTTTTTTAGTTGCAGTTTTAGTAGTTTTCTTTGCTGCTACTTTTGTTTCTTTTTTTTCTGCTTTCTTTTCTAAAGCTACTTTTGCTGGTTTGTATTCTTTTCCTGCTAAAGCGTCTTTTGCAATTACAACTAAATCACTAAATGCTTTTGGATTATCTATTGCAAGTTCAGATAACATTTTTCTGTTAACTGTAAGTCCTGCTTTGTTAAGTCCATCAATAAATTTTGAATAACTAATTTCATTTTCACGACAAGCAGCATTAATTCTTGTAATCCATAACTTTCTAAAATCTCTTTTCTTTTGTCTTCTATCACGATAAGCATATACTCCTGAATGAAGTAATTGTTCTTTAGCTGTCTTCCATAATCTATGTTTACTTCCAAAGTATCCACTTGCTTCTTTTAATATTTTCTTTCTTCTTTTTCTTGCAACTATTCCACCTTTAACTCTTGCCATATTAACCCTCCTATCTTACTTTTACAGTTTTTAATCTCTTTGAATCTGATTTATTTAAAACTGATCCTTTTCTGTTTTTTCTATTTGCGTTTCTACTTTTCTTACCAGTATTGTGTCTACTTCCTGGTTTTCCTATTTTAAAATCATTTTTTCTTTCTGTTAAAACTTTCTTTGTTCCTTTATGTGTCTTTAATTTTGGCATAATATTTCCTCCTTATTTTTTTGGTGCTAAAACCATATATATTGATTTAAATTCAAATTTAGGTTGTTGTTCAATTTCTGATACTTCACTAAGTGCATCTGCAAAACGTCTTAGTACTTCTTCTCCAAGTTCAGTATGTGCAAGTTGTCTTCCTTTGAATCTAATTGAAGCTTTAATCTTATTGCCTTTTTCTAAATGTTTTTTAGCGTTATTCATTTTTGTATCGAAATCATGTTTATCGATAGTAACTGATAATCTATATTCTTTTACTTCAAAGCTAGATTCTCTTTGTTTTTTATCATTTTCTTTTTGCTTTTTCTTTTTTTCATACTTATATTTTTTGTAATCCATAAGTTTGCATACTGGCGGATTAGCATTTTCATTAATCAAAACTAAATCGAATCCTGCATAATCTGCAAGTGTTAAAGCATCGCTTCTTGATTTTACACCTAATTGTTCTCCTTTTGGGCCAATTACTAACATTGAACCACATCTTATCTCATTGTTGATAAGTAAATCTTTTTCCTTTGCTATAGTAAGCACCTCCATTAAAAAAGTAGATACAATGTATCCACTATTAAAACTCATAAACAAATATTTTTATAATATTTATGGCCTTTAACCCAGAACTATTTGCTCTCGGGTGGATGCGGATACATCTCTTTCCTTTTTTTCATACGCATTCATTATATTATAAGTTTATGCGTTTGTCAACTTTTTTTGTATATTTTATTAATCTTTGTTACAACTTGGACAAGTTGGATTTAAAGTTTTTGCTAACATTATGCTAAGTTTATCTTTTAATCTTGTAACATCCTCATCTGTCCAATATTCGCTAGGATCTTTAAATCCTTTTGTATCTAATGATGTTTCATCATCAAAACCAACTATTTTACCATTTTTAAGTGCGATTACAGCAGGTACATAAACTCTTTTATTTCCTTCCTCATCATATTCTAAATATTCACTTAATAAATTTACTATTTCCCTATATCCTTCTGTGTTATTCTTTCTACTTTCTAATATATTTAAATAATATATTTTTTCTACTCCGACACTTTTTGCAACATCATTTAACATTGGAACATATGCCTTACACCAAGGACATTCAGGAAATCCTAAATAAACAACCCCTGAACCATGTTTTAATATATTAATTATTTCATTAATACTTTTATATACATATACATTATCACTAGTTATATCATATTCTTTACTAAATGTTAAAGCATCATCACTACTATTATTACAACTATACTTAATACCATAAGTACCAAATTTAATAGATTTATCATTACTTAACGTATTACATATAATTACTTTATATAATACACCTATATATTCAGCACTTCCACCATCTTTATATGTATTAGTTTTTACCATAAATATTGGTTTATTTATAGTTTTAACACATATAAAATCAGTCAAAAACATTACTGCCCATATAGATATTATTATTAATATTATTTTTAAACCTTTTTTCATATCACACCTTCTTACTAATTTTATAATTATCCTCTAGTGAAAACTCTACGTTTTCTTCAATCCACTCTTTTCTAGGTTCAACTGCATCACCCATAAGTACACTTACTCTTTTTTCTGCAAGTGCTCCATCTGTTATATTTACTCTTATTAAACTTCTAGTATCCGGATTCATTGTAGTATCCCATAACTGATCAGCATTCATTTCACCTAGTCCTTTATATCTTTGAATATTTGTATACCCAGTTTTTTCTTTTAATTCTTCATTTGTCCATAAATACTCATGCTTATCTTTACCATAATCTACTTTATATAAAGGTGGCATCGCTATATATAATTTTCCTGCTTCTATTAATGGCTTCATATATCTATAGAAAAACGTAATAAGCAATACTTGAATATGCGCTCCATCATCATCAGCATCGGTCATTATTATGACTTTATCGTAATTACAGTCTTTTATATCAAAATCATTTCCAACACCAGCACCTATTGTATATATCATTGTATTTATTTCTTCATTTTTAAATATATCTTCTAATTTAGCTTTTTCTGTATTTATTACTTTACCACGTAATGGAAGAATTGCTTGAAATTTTCTATCACGGCCTTGTTTAGCACTTCCTCCTGCTGAATCTCCTTCTACTAAGAATAGTTCATTTTTATTAGGATTTTTGGCTTGTGCTGGAGTAAGTTTGCCACTTAAAATTCTTTCTTTTTTAGTTCCAGATGCCTTTCTTGCATCATCTCTTGCTTTTCTTGCTGCTTCTCTTGCGCTTTTTCCTCTAAGAGCTTTATTTATAATATTTACGGCAATTTCTTTATTTTCTTCTAAATAGAAAGTTAATTTTTCAGTTACTATACTTTCTACTATACTTTTTGCAGTTGGTGTACCTAATTTGCCTTTAGTTTGTCCTTCAAACTGTAATAAATCTTCTGGAATTTTTAAAGATATTACTGCTGTAAGTCCTTCTCTTACATCGGACCCCTCAAATGTTTTATCTTTTCCTTTAATAAAACCATTTGTTTTAGCGTAATCATTAAATACTCTAGTTAATGCTGTTTTAAATCCAACTTCATGAGTACCACCATCAATTGTTTTAACATTATTTACAAACGATATTATATTTTCAGAATAAGTATCAGTATACTGCATAGCAATATCTACTTCTATCCTATCTTTTACTTGTGCGAAACTCATTACTTTATGCAATGCTTTTTTATCTTCATTTATATATTCAACAAATGATTCTATACCATTTTCATAATAAAATTTATCTTGTTTTTGATCTTCTTCATCTATAACTTCAACAGTAAGTCCTTTAAGCAAAAAAGCACTCTCCTGCATTCTTTCACATATAGTTGTATAACTAAAAGTAGTTGTAGAAAATATTTCATCATCAGGCATAAATCTAACTTTAGTTCCTGTACGATTAGTATTGCCTATTTTTTTAAGAGGAACACTTACCTTACCACCATTTTCAAATCTAATATAATATTCTCCGCCATCTCTTTTAATAGTTACTTCCATCCACTTACTAAGTGCATTTACTACTGATGCACCTACTCCATGAAGTCCTCCAGATACTTTATATCCATCTTCTGTAAATTTACCCCCCGCATGTAATACTGTATAAATAACTTCAGGAGTAGAAATACCACTTTTATGCATTCCAACTGGTACACCTCTTCCTTCATCGGTTACACTTACAGAGTGATCACTATGAATAATTATCTTTATATAATTACCATATCCATTAATTACTTCATCTATAGAATTATCAACTATTTCCCATACTAGATGATGTAATCCTCTTTTATCTGTTGATCCTATATACATACCTGGCCTTTTTCTTACTGCTTCAAGACCTTCAAGGATTTTAATTGAATTCTCATCATATTTAACTGCCATAACTATTCTCCTTTTACATACATTATATATTTTAACCCAAAATACATTTTCTTGCAAGATTTTTGCCTTTTTTCATAACTATAAAAAGAAAAAACACTTATACAAAGCATTTTTCCTTTTATAAATTTAAATTTTATTAATATTTATAATATCTAATTGTAAAAGTTGTGCCATTTTTACTTTCTACATCTATCTTACCATTATCTTTTTCTATAATACTTAAAGAAAGAGATAAACCTATTCCAACAC
>HF990800.1:5681-6585 GCA_000436255.1 Clostridium sp. CAG:1193
CTTTCAAATATATGTGCGATATCTTCTTTATTTATACCTACACCATTATCTTCTATAACAAGCTTTATATATGTTTTACAATCATTATAACTAATTTTTACTGTTCCGTTTTCTGTATGCTCTATACAATTTTTAATTATATTTGTAATTGCCTCTACTTCCCACTTATAATCACATTTTAACATTACAGATTCATTTTTAATGTGTTTTATTTTAACGTTTTTTAAATCAGAAAGAGAACTTAAATTATTTAAAGATTCACAAATTATATCTTCAAGTTTATTTAAAGATATATTATATGTTATTGCATTAACATCAAAACGAGATAATTTAAGCAAATTCTGTACTAAAAAATTAATGTTAGAAACTTCTTTTTTAATATCACTTAAAAAACGCATTTTCACTTTATTATCAATATTATCACTTGTAACGTTATCTAACATGATTGTAATTGCAGTAAGGGGTGTTTTTAATTGATGAGATATATCCTCTAATGACTCTTTTAATGCATACTTATCTTTTTGTGAATTTGATGCTTGTTCTTTTAACATAATAGTAGTTTTATATATTTCATTTTTTAATATAGATAATTCGTTTTCTTTATTATCATTTATATCTATATCATAATTCCCTAAATTAATACTATTAAAATATTTAGTAAGCTTTCTTATATTCTTTTTATATACTATTTTATCTTTAAATACTACTAGAAAAAGCACTAGAAATAGTATTAAAAATAGTATTAAATCTATTATTAAAAACTTCTTATATGAAGTATCATTAACTAATATATAAGAGTCTATATCAGTATATATACCATATTCTTTTAAAATGTCTTCTTTTATATCATTATGTTCAATTATTTCTAATATTTCTTCTTTTGTTATATTAGGATTTTTTTCTA
>HF990800.1:6606-22022 GCA_000436255.1 Clostridium sp. CAG:1193
AGGATTTTTTTCTATAACTTTTTCTATTATTACATTTAATTTATTATTAAAGTTTACTTTATATGTATTATATTGATACTTATTTAAAACTATAAATAAAATTACACTTATTAAAAATAATATTATATATTTTAAATTATTCTTCATCAATTCTATAACCTACTCCTTTTATAGTTTTAATAATATCAGTATCTAGTTTTTCTCTTATCCTTTTTAAATAAACAGTAATAGTATTATCGTAAACATCATTTCCAGTCCACTGCCATATTGAATCAATTAATAATTCTCTTGTTACTACTTTATTAACATTTTCTACAAGCAAAAATAATATCTTTTTTTCTAATATAGTTAAATTTACTACTTTAGAATCTTTATATATTTCCATTTTATTAATATCAAAAGTAAAATTTTTTATAATAACTTTTTTATTTAGAAGAATTCTATTAACTCTTGCAGTTAATTCTCTTACTTGAAATGGCTTTGTAATATAATCACATGCACCTAAATTAAGTGCAGATACTATATCATCTATATTATCATTTGCTGTTAAAAATATTGTTTTAATATTTAAATTTATAATGTGTTTTTTATAAAACTCTAATCCATTACCATCTGGAAGTGATATATCTAATATTATTAAATTTGGTTTATTTTTATCTAAGTATTTCAAAGATTCTTTTAAATTTGATTTTATTTCTACATTATAATGTTCTTCTATTAATGAATATTTTAAACCATCTTGTATTAAAGAATTATCTTCTATAAGTAGTATATCCATAACATCACCATTTAAATTATATAATAAAATATAAAATAAAACTAGAAAACCCAGTTTTATTTTATATTTTTTAAATATTGTCCTTTCTTATAGTTTCAATTATGTTTTGTTTGTTAATTTTGTCTAATGAATATTTCATTATAACTAACATTAATATAAATACAGATGCTACACTTATAACCATTCCTTTAATAGGTAGTACAAACATAACCTTATTAATTCCACTATTTATAGATATATATATTAAGTAAGATAACATAATTCCAATTGGAAGTGCGAATATTAGTGCTTTTACACCATTCATCATACTTTCTAACATAATCATCATATTAAATTCTTTTTTAGTCATACCAATACTTTTTAGCATTGCAAATTCTTTACTTCTAAGTTCCATACTTGTAGTTATAGTATTAAATATATTAGTAACACCTATAAGTGCAATTACCGTTATAAATCCATATAAGAATATTGCAATTAATGTATATAAAGACTCTATTTGTCTTTTTTCCCTAGAATAATTATTTAAAGTGTAATTTTCATCACCTAATACTTTTTTAATTTCTTCTTCAGTAGAATCTGGGTTATTACTATAAATATATAAATTAGTATTACTATCATTTGATAATTTATCCATAAATGTATCACTTACAATTAAGTCTAACATACCATATACATCCTTACTAAATTGTGGTTTTATATCAGTTATTTTAATTATTTCAGTATTAATTATTTCATCATCAAGTTTTATAGATACTTTATCTTTAACATCATTAGTAGTTGTAATAATTTCTTTGTTAATATATGTCTCTTTATCCTGTACCATCGTCTTATTTATAAGTATTACTTTATCTTTTGCATCTTCATAGCTAATTTTTAATTTATTCAAATATTCTTTATAAATAACGTCTCCATAAGAAGTTATAACTGCATAAGTAGAATCTCCTTGCCCTATTCTATCATACATACTAGTACGCATTTCATCAGTTAATTTAAAACCTGTTACTTCTTTTGCAATCGTTCTTCTTATACTATATTTTTCTATAGTATCAAGTTTTACTATATTTTTAATTAAAGAATTATCATTACTTTTAATATTAAGATATATATTATAATCTTGATTTGGAAATTCTAAAGATGTCATTTTAATACTATAATCCATAAATGTAGATGTTGCAATAAATACCGATACACATACAATTATTGATATAATTATAGTTCTATACTTTTTTCTATTTCTTTTTATATTTTTATAAGATATTACCCCACCAACGCCAAATATTTTTTTTATTATTTTTGGAGTTTTAATTATACTTTTTTTAATCTTAATATCAGCACCATTTCTAATTATACGTATAGGTTCTACTTTTGATGCTTTTTTTGCACTCTTTATTGCTGATAGATAAATTGTTATAATGCTTAGTATTATAGATACTACTATTGCTAAAATGCTAATGCTATAACGTAGTTTTAATGCTAATGAAGAATCTAAGAAATGATTACATACTATAATTAAGATGTATGATGCTAAAAGTCCAAATATTATTCCAAGTGGTATACCAATAACACCTAGTATAAAGCCTTCATATAATACATTTTTCTTAATTTGCTTTTTAGTTGCACCAACACTTTTTAGCATTCCGAATAAACCCATTTTTTCAGTTACTTGAATATCAAAACTATTTTTAATGCAGAAAACAGATGTAGTCATAATAATTATTGCAACTACTACAAATGTTGTATATAACATTCTTACTGTATAATCATTTATTGGCATAGTTTCTATATATATAAGATTTGAATTTTCTCCTACTTTAAATTTAGCTTTACTCATTTCACTTTTAATACGATCATACTCTAAATCACTATTAAATTTAATACCACCCTTTGAATCTTCATACATTTTTTCACTGACTCCAATTATACTAGCAGTTACTCTATACCTATATTTAAGACCTGCTTGTGTATATCTTACATATACATCATTAGAATAATAATCACCATTTTTATTTGTAATTACTGTATACCCTGGATTAGAAAATGGTTCAAGTGCATATATTGGTCTATCAATAATTCCAACAACTTTATATTTTTTATGTGTTTTTATATCAAGTATTTCGTTTTCATCATATGGATTATTTAGATTAAGAGTATATCCATCACTCACTCTTTTTCCTATATCAAATTCTATTTCATCTCCTATTTTATAATTTATTTCCCCATTAGTTTTTAAATGCTTTGAAATTAATATTTCATTATCATTTTCTGGCATTCTTCCACTTAATAATTTAATTGCAAGAGTATTATAGTCATTTTTATCCATACCAATTATATGAACATATGGCTTAAATTCGTTTTTAGAGTTAATCTTAGCATACCCTAAATCTTCTATAGCACTATAGCTTTCTATCTTTTTGTTTTTCTTAATATTTTCTAAATTATCATCATCCACATCATAAAAAGCATAATGAAAATATCCTCTTTCTTGTATATAAAATCTATATAATGATTCTTTAAAACTCGATATAAGTGTTGATAATGCGGTTATTAATGCTACTGACAAAATTATTCCAACAATAGTAATTATCGTTCTTTTTTTATTTAATTTTAAATTTGTTTTCGCTATTTTCTTTGTAACTTTCATATTATTCACTCACTATTTTTCCATCTTCTATTTTAATAATTCTATCCGCACATTTAGCAATTTCCATATTATGAGTAATCATTATTATAGTTTGTTTATACTCTTTATTTGATTTTCTTAACAGCTCAACAATTTCATCACTTGCTTTTGTATCTAGATTACCAGTTGGTTCATCTGCAAGTATTATAGAAGGTTTTGTAATAAGTGCTCTACCTATTGAACATCTTTGTTGTTCCCCACCTGATAATTGATTTGGTAAATGTTTTTTTCTTTTTTCAAGACCTAATAATTTGATTAAATTATTTAATTCATTTTTATCAACTTTTCTATTATCAAGATCTAATGGAAGTGTTATATTCTCTTCTATATTTAAAATGGGAATTAAATTATAAAATTGATATATAAGTCCAATCTGTCTTCTTCTAAATATAGCAAGTTTATCATCATTCATTTGATATATATCTTTGTTATCTATATATACCTTACCATGCGTAGGCCTATCGACCCCACCAATTAAATGTAAAAGTGTACTTTTTCCACTACCTGACGCTCCTACTATTGCAACAAATTCTCCTTTTTCTACACTAAAGTTAACATTATCAAGTGCTACTACTCTAGTTTCATTTTTTCCATAAATTTTTGTTAAATTTTCTACTCTTAATATTTCCATAATTCCCTCCTCGAATTAATTATACTACATGCAAAGTGACTCTTAAGTGACGTTTTTATGATTTTTTTATTGACATTTTTTTTCTATTGTGATATTATTCGTTCATCGAAAGGGAAATGTATATGAAAAATATTATTAATTTATCATTAAGAAGACGCGTAAGGTATACACTTGTAGAAGAGATGTAAAAGTTTCGGATACAGGTGATTTAATCTTGCTTGTATCCATAATGATTAAATTAATAATTTATGACCTATGTGTACAAGCACATAGGTCTTTTAATTTTATAGGAGGAATTATGGAAGAAATATTAGAAACGCTAAAAAAATTATTAAGTTTCAAAACTTATAAAGAAAATAAAGAAGAATTTACAAAATTATTTAATTATATTAAAGAAGAATATAAGCATCTAAAAATAACTGAATATGAATTTAATGAAAGAAAATCTTTAGTATTATCTAATACAGATGATAAAAATTTAGATATTATATTCTGTACACATATAGATGTTGTGTATGATAAGACATATAGTTTTTATGAAGATGATAAAAATATATATGGAAGAGGCACAATTGATATGAAAGGTAGTGTTGCTGTATTGCTTACCTTATTTAAAAAATTAAAAACTAATTTAAAAGTTGCATTGTTTATTACAAGTGATGAAGAAATTGATGGTAACTGTGCTTATGAATTATCTAAAATATATAATAGTAAATTTGCAATCGTGCCAGATGGTGGATCTAATTTTGAATTGATTAAAGAAGAAAAAGGATTAATTCAATTAGAATTAAGTACAAAAACCACACCTGCACATGCTGCTCAATTATTTAATGGAGAAAATGCAATTATTAAACTAATAAATATTTATAATAAGATAATTAAACGCTACCCAATACCAAAATCTAGTGATGAATACATTACAAGTGTTAATTTATCTAAATTAAATGGAGGTGAATCTTTTAATCAAGTACCAGATTATGCAACTATGGTTTTAGATATAAGATACATTGAAAAAGATAAAAATAATATTATAGAATATATTAAAAATATCGATAAAAATATAGAAGTTAAAGTATTAACTATTGGAAGTGCATTTATAACCGATATTAATAATGAATATGTAAAAAAATATATAAATACATGTGAAAATATACTTAAAAGAAAAATTGTTATTAAAGGGTGTGAAACTACTTCTGATGCAATATTCTTTAGTGATAAAGGTATACCTACTGTAATTATGAATCCAGATGGATACTACCCACATTGTAAAAATGAATATGTAAATAAAGAAAGTCTATATACATTATACAAAATATATGAAAGTTTTTTAGGAGGAAATTATGAATAAGAAAGAATTTTATAAAAATATATATGAAGATACACATAAATTTAAAATATGGAAAAAATTAAATAATGGTTGCTATATTGCTACTATGGGTTATACAGATGAAAATGCGTACATTTTAATGAAATTATTAAAGTCTTTTGAAGAACAATACGGGGAAGAAATTACGTATGAAGCTGCTAAAGAAGAATTAAAATTATATGATACTAATGGTAAATTATTTATTTACTTAGATGAAAATATGATACCAGTATCTATGAATGGTGTTACTTATAATGAAGAAAATTTATCTGTAGACTTTAAATCATATGATGATAAAAATGTAAGTAGTGTTTACTTTTATGGATTATCTACATTGAAAAATTTTCGTGGAAAAGGTGCTTGTAGCAAACTTGTTTCATTTGCTATTGAATATGCATATTACAATGATTTTGATCTTGTGTATGCAAGAACTGATTTAATAGGTTCTAATTCTGAGGGTATAATGAAAAAACACGGAATGCAAGTATGTGAAAACGATGAAGGAATTATTGCTGAGTGGGTTGATGTAACGGAAGATAAAGGAGATTATCGTCTACATTTATGGTTACCACTTAAAAATGGATTATATACAGAGAAAAAAGATGATGCAATTATTGCTGATAAAGATTCTAGAGCAATTAAATCATATTGTAAAAAATACACAATTATATAGTATTGTGTATTTTTTTATTTAATAATTTCTTTACCACCCATATAAGGTCTTAAAACTTCTGGTATAGTTATAGAACCATCTTCATTATAATTATTTTCTATAACTGCAATTAATGCTCTTGTACTTGCTAGTACTGTATTATTTAATGTATGTAAATAATAATTACCAGATTCACCTTTTGCTCTTATACCAAGTCTTCTTGCTTGAGCATCACCTAATGTTGAACAACTACCAACTTCAAAATATTTTTGTTGTCTAGGACTCCATGCTTCTATATCACAACTTTTAACCTTTAAATCAGCTAAATCCCCACTACAACATTCAAGTTGTCTTACTGGTACATTCATACTTGTAAATATTTCAACTGTATATTTCCACATCTTATTATACCAATCCATTGAATCTTCTGGTTTACATAGTACTATCATTTCTTGTTTTTCAAATTGGTGTACTCTATAAATACCCCTTTCTTCTATTCCATGTGCCCCTACTTCTTTTCTAAAACATGGTGAATATGATGTCATAGTTATAGGTAACTTGTTTTCATCTATTAACTCACCTTTAAATTTACCTATCATTGAGTGTTCACTAGTACCAATTAAGAATAAATCTTCACCTTCAATTTTATACATCATCGCATCCATTTCTGCAAAAGACATAACTCCATTTACAACATCACTTCTAATCATAAATGGTGGAATACAATATATAAAACCCTTTTCTATCATAAAATCTCTAGCATAATTAAGCATTGCTGAAGATAATCTTGCAATATCTCCCATTAAATAATAAAAACCATTTCCAGAAGTTCTTGCTGATGCATCTTTATCAAGGCCATCTAATTTATTCATAATATCAGCATGATATGGTATTTCATAATTAGGTACTTTCGCATCTAAAAATCTTTGTACTTCTACATTCTCACTATCATCTTTTCCAATAGGCACTGACTCATCAATTATGTTAGGTATTTTATACATAATTTCTTTTATTTTTATTTCTAACTCGCTTAAATCTTTTTCTATCACTTCTAGCTTTTCATTTATAGAAACAACTTTATTTTTTTCTTCCATTGCTTTATCTTTTTCGCCAGTTCTCATAAGAAGTCCAATATTTTCACTAATTAAATTTCTATCTTTCCTTAAATTATCTACTTCTACTTTTAACTCTCTATATTTTTTATCTAAATCATATACTTCATCTACAAGTGGTAATTTAGAATCTTGAAACTTCTTATTAATATTTGCTTTAACTAAATCTTTGTGTTCTCTTATTAATTTAATGTCTATCATAATTTCCTCCTAAAAAAATAAAGATGATACCACTATAGGAACGAACAACATGTCCGTGGTACCATCCTAATTAAACTCTTTTGATAACGGTATTCACCGGTAGTGATAAATGAGATTAGATTCATAAATTGCCATTATTAGTTTACACCAACCACTAACTCTCTATTAATACATTCTTTATTACTATTTTCTCAATCACTTATAAGTAAATAATACAATTATTTACTTATGTTGTCAATTAATTTTATTAAATTATTCCTAAGAATTTAAGTATTGTTACAGCATCTACTCTAGTAAATAAGAATATAAGTGCTGAAATACCTAAATAAGGTCCAAATGGTAATTCATGACTTTTATTACCCTTTAACTTTAAACTAACTAATGATATAGGTAATGCTATAAAACTAGCAAGTACTATTGAAAGAAGTGATAATTCCCATCCAATAGTAAGTCCAAATACAAGCATTAATTTAATATCTCCCCATCCTAAAGATTCTCTTTTAAATATTTTATCTCCCAATAATTTAAATAAATATAAAACTATAAATGGTATTATCATATCAATTAATAAACTTGGTATAATACTAAATCCCCCTTGAATTACTTTAAGTATAAATATTATACTTCCACAAAATATTAATAATGAATCAGGAATAACCATATAAAGTATATCTGATAATATCAATATTAATACCATTGATAAAAATACAAGTGCAATAAACGTATCTATATTTATTCCAAATATCAAATATGTAAGTGCAAATAAAATTCCCGTTGTAAATTCAAATATTGGATAAAATATAGCTATTTTATCTTTACAATTTTTACATTTTCCACCTTGAATTACATACGAAATTATTGGTATTAATTCTATAGGTGTTAATTTATGATTACATTTAGTGCAATGTGATGCTGGTCTAATTAAAGACATGTTGTTGGGTAATCTATATCCAACAACATTATAAAATGAACCTAACACTGTACCAAATATAAAGAATACTATTAAATAATATACTTCCATACATCCCCCTAACCTATATTTTGATACATATCAAACATCGGTAATACTACTGATAATAATACAACACCAACTATTGCTGCAAGTATTACTATTAATACCGGTTCAATAAATGCTTTTATTTGATTAACCGCATTATTATGTTGATCTTGATAATAATTTGCAACCTTATCCATCATTGAACCAAGTTGTCCTGTTTTCTCACCAGTAAGTATCATTTCATACGCAATTGTAGGAAAAGCCCAATGATTTTTAAATGAATTTGATATTGCCTCACCTTTTGCAAGGTTTGTAATTGTATCAAATATAAGCATCTTATATACTTCATTATTAGTAATTTTACTTAATACTTCCATACAATCTGTAATATAAACATTATGATTTAATAAAGATGCGAATGTTTTAGTAAACATTGTTACTTCATTATAAATTATTATTTTACCAAATATAGGCATATTCATAAGTAAACTTTGTATTACAGTTCTAAATACTTTTATTGTTCTAAATAATATTGCAAATACTAATATAAATCCAAATATGCCAATAATTAAATATGGCCAATATGTTTGTAAGAAATTACTTATCGATATTATAATTACCGTTATTTTAGGTAAGTCTGCGTTTAATCCACCATATATACTAACAAACTCAGGTATAACTTTTACCATTATAAATATTAATACTGATATTGCAAACGTTAATACAACTATTGGATAAGTAAGTGCACTCATCATTTGTTTTTTAGTTTTTTCTGTTTCTCTATAATAATCAGCCATATCATCAAGTGTTTCAGGTAAATCACCAGTAAGTTCTGATGTCTTAATCATGTTTATTAATAGCCTTGGAAAGATATTCCCTTGTTTTGCTAAAGCTTCACTAAAGTTATCACCCATAGTAAGTTCATATATAATTGATTTATATACTTGCTTTTGACCAGTTTTTTTAGTTTGTTTAGATAATATTTTAACTGAATCAACTAATGTTATACCTGATTTTAAGAATGTAGATAACTGTGTTAAAAAGAAATCTAAATCTTTGGCATTAAATTTAGGTGCAAATAAGGTAAGGCCTTTAACAAGAGTTTTCTGAGGAGTTATTTCATATACTTCATAACCTTCAGCAATCAAAAATGAGTGTACATCTAGCTTAGAAAATGCAGCAAAATAGCCTTTTTCAACTTTACCAGTTTCTAAATTTTTAGCAACGTACTTATACATTATTTTCTCTTCACTACGAATCGCATCCGCACCTTCAAAGTCAATAAGTAAAGTCTGCCTTTGCATTTCACGTCTATTTTGTCTATCCTTAACAAAAGATAAATTATTATACCAATCTTTTACTTTTTCTTGTAAAGTTTTTCTTTCTTTTTTCTCTTTTTCTTTACTTTCTTCTTCTGCTTTTTTAATTAATAATGCTTTTTCTTTTCTTTCACGTCTTGCTTGTTCTTTTTCTTTCTTTATCTTCTTATTTTTTTCTTGCTTTTCTCTTAGAAGATTTAACTTTTTCTCATCTTTTTCTTGCTTCTCACGAGCTTTTTCCTCATATTTTCTTCTAAGTTCTTCTTTCTTTCTTTCTTCTTTTTCATGTTTTATTTTTTCTTTTTCTTCTTTAATACGCTTTTTCTCTAAATCACGCTCTTCTTTAGTAAGACCTCTATTATTAGATGTAGAGTTATCACTAAGAATTTTTTCTCTTTCTTTTTCCCTTTTTTTATCTTCACGTAATCTTAGTTCTTCCGCTTTTTTATTTTCAATTTCTTGCTTTTTCTGTTCCTTTAGTTCTATTAATTTCCTTTTTGCTTCCTCTTTTTTTAGTTCTTTTTCTTTTATTCTTGCTAATTTTTCTTCACGTGCTTTTTCTTTTAGCTCTAACTTTCTTTTCTTCTCTTCTTCCCTCTTAGTAAGTAATAGCGTATTCCTTTCTTCTTTTGAAATAGTACTTTTTCCTAATATTTCATTTTCTTTTTTTCTTTTTTCTCTATTTTCTTTTATTCTTTTAATAAAAGAGGATATAAATGATTCTTTTTTCTCTTTAGTACGCTTTTCATTTACAAATTCTTTATAAGAAATTGTTGGAATTATACCCGTTTTTTTAATATCATCTAATTCAAGAACTTCCGTTTTTTCAAGTTCTTTTAATTGTATTTTTCTTTCTTTTTCTTTAATTTTTTCTTTTTCTTTTTCAATGCTTTCTATTTTATTTTCTAGTGCTTTTTCTAACTTTTCCTTCTTCTTCTTTGTTTTTCTATCTATTCTTATATAATCATCATTACTTGATGCTATAGTATTATTTTTATTTATATAACCACAAAAATAAACATTTTCATGTTTACTAACTTCAAAGTTAAAATCTATATTTCCCTTGTTATTAAACCTCATATAGTTTGCACACCTCCGAAGCCCTTCCTACTCTATATAAAAGTATAACACATATTTTCAAATATTTAAACTTTTTTTATACATTTTCATATAATATTTTGAGGAGGAATGTCTATGTATAATCAATATCCATATTCTTCTTTCGCACCAAGTACTTATAACATGATGCAACCAGCTAGTTCAAATCCATCTGGTATCGGATCATTACTTGGTCTTGGAAGAAAAAGCTTTAGCTGGGATGGTTTTTTAAACAATGCTCAAAAGACATTAAATGTAATTAATCAAGCAATGCCAATATATAATCAAGTTAAACCAATGTTTAGAAACATGGGAACAGTATTTAGAGTTATGAGTGAATTAAATAAAGGTAGTGCAGTTACTACTGCTACAAGTACTGTAGCAAATACAGCTAATGTAGCAAGCTCAGCTGTAAGTACACCACAATTCTTCGCATAATTACTACTTAAAAAAATTCTATTAAACAATAGAATCTTTTTAATTTGTTATATTTAATTTTTTATTTATTAATTTTATTCTTCTTTTTATTTGTAATCTTTTTATTATATTCTTCTTAGGAACTACTGATAATAATATATTACACTTCTTAAGTTCAATTTTTAAATATTCATTAAATAAATCATGATTATTAATAATGCCTAATTCTAAATCTATATGATTATATTTTTTCTTACCCTTTTTATAAGAAGTGATGAAATAGTAAAAATTATTGTCCAATACTAAAGTCTCTTTATCTATATAATAACCATTTTTCACAAGATATTTTCTTATTATTTCAGGATTAGTATTAGATTCAATAACCAGTTTATTAATACTTGATAACTTTTCTTTATTTTTAAGTATTTTAAGAATTGTTTGATAACCCAACCCAGTTATTACAGCAGTATTTATATTATATTCATCCTTAATACCATTTAATCCATTATCACATATTAATACAATATTATTATCCATTTTGTACTTTTCTATATTTTCTTTTCCTTTATTTAAAGCACTTTTTCTTAAATCTGATGCATAATAAACTTTATTATATTTACTTGCTAAAAATATGTCCAATAAAGCATGATCACACCCTACATCTATTACTACATCATCTTTATCAATCATATTCGCTATTTCGTTTAGTCTTTTAGATAATTTAATCATTTAGATAATCCTTTAATTTTCTTGAACGAGATGGATGACGTAATTTTCTTAACGCTTTAGCTTCTATTTGTCTTATTCTCTCTCTTGTTACACCAAATAAGTTACCAACTTCTTCAAGAGTTCTACAAGTTCCATCCTCAAGACCAAATCTTAATCTTAATACTTGTTCTTCTCTTTCAGTAAGTGTTAATAATACTTCTGATATTTCATCTTTTAAAAGCTCATTAATTGCATATTCCTCTGGGCTCATGTTACTTTCATCTTTAATAAAGTCTGCAACACAAGAATCTTCATCTTCTCTAGTTGGTTTTTCTAGCGAGATTGGATCTACATCTATTTTTATTATTTCTCTTATTTTTTCAACTGGTATACCCATTTTATCTGCTAATTCTTCTTCTGTTGGTTCCCTATTTAACTCAAGAGTTAATTGTCTTTGGGTTCTTTTTAATTTATTTATAGTTTCTACCATATGTACTGGAACTCTTATAGTTTTTGCTTGATCTGCAATTGCTCTTGTTATAGCTTGTCTTATCCACCAAGTTGCATATGTACTAAATTTATATCCCTTAGTAGCATCAAATTTATCTACTGCTTTCATAAGGCCCATATTACCCTCTTGTATTAAATCTAGGAATGATAAATTCCTTCCTACATATCTTTTTGCAATTGATACAACTAAACGAAGGTTAGATTCTGCAAGTATATTCTTAGCCTCTTCATCGCCATTTGCAACTCTTTCAGATAATTTTAATTCCTCGTCTAAAGAAAGAAGACTAATTTTACCAATTTCCTTTAAATACATTCTAACAGGATCATTAATACTAACTGTTTTAGGTACAGATAAATCTCCTAATAAATCTTCTCCTCCACTTTCATCATTACCCTCTTCAACTTCTTCACTTACTACTTCAATATTCATATCATGAAACAAATTATATAATTCATCTAGTGAATCACTATCTAATTCAAGACCTTTTAAATTATCTGCTAACTCTTCAAATGTAATGTATCCTTTGCTTTTACCCATTTTAATTAGCGCTTTTTTTCTTTCATCAAATGTTTTAATCTCATTCATATTTACTCACTCACTCTCAATTCTATCATTTCTTTTGCTATTTCTATTTTCTTTTTTTCATCAATTTCTTTCTTAAATTCTAAGGATTTTCTTTTAAATTCTTCATTTACTCCATACTCATTTAATAAATTAATATAATCCATTATTTCATCAGTTGTATAATTTTCACTAAGTTCCATTGTATCAATTTTATTAAATGCATCAAGAAGTTCTTTTTTATCGCTTATATAAGAAAGAAAATCCGCAACATATATAATACCATGTTTTTTATAATAATACACTAATTCACTAACTAAAGCCCTATATTCATCAGTCGGAAAAAAGCATTTATTTCTCTCATAAATATTTATTACTTCTTTATGCCTTAGCATATAGTAAATTAATCTCATTTCTGCTTTTTTATACTTGTCATATTTTATTGTACTCTTTTTAGGTGTAGTTTTTATTACATCTTTACCTTTAACCATGCCCTTAATTGTAGCAACACTTACATCTGTTTCATCACTAAGTTTTTTAATTATTATTTCCCTTACAACAGGATCAGTTATTTCATCTATCTCACTTACTACATCTTTAATATATTTAGATACTTCTATACTATCATTAAAGTTCGTATTATTCTTATAATAATCCATCTTATAATCTATTAAAGATTTAGGATTATCTAAGTAGTCATTAAAGTTATCGCTTCCATATTTTTTTATGTATTCATCCGGATCTAAATTCTCAGGCAATCTTATAACTTTAGGTGTTATTCCAACCTTTGTAAGTTCATTTGCACATGACATAGTAGCCATATTACCAGCAGAATCTCCATCAAAACACAAAAATATATTAGTAGATAATCTTTTAAGAAGATTAGCTTGTTCATTTGTTACAGCTGTTCCCATCATTGCAACTACATTTTTAATACCTACTTTGTAAAGTGCAATTACATCCATGAACCCTTCAACAACAAGTACAAATTTCTTTTTTCTTACTTCTTCTTTTGCTCTATGATAATTATAAATTAATTTTCCTTTTTTAAATATATCACTCTCTTTAGAATTTACATATTTACTTGAATCTTTAGTTTTATATATTCTTCCACTAAAACCTACTACATTTCCATCTATATCCCAAAGAGGAAACATAATTCTTTCAGTAAAAGCATCAAAAATATTACCTCCAGATTCATTACATATTCCAGACCTTATAAGAATATCTTTATCATATTTTTTTAAAAGCATCGAAGAAAGCTTATTATTCAAAGATAGTCCTATACCAAATTCTTTAATAACATCTTCTTTAAAATCTCTATTTGATAAATATTCTCTTGCATCATTACCTTCTTTAGTAGATAAGTTGTTTTGATAAAACTTATTTGCAATATCATAAATATTGTATAAGTCTTCTAAACCTTTTTCTTTAGGTTTCTTATAATGAGTAGGTAAATCTATATTTACTCCTACTCTTCTACCAATCATTTTAACTGCATCAATAAATGATACATGTTCATAATCCATTACAAAATTAAATACATTTCCATGCGCACCACAAACAAAACATGTATATATTTGTTTATCAGGTGAAATACTCATCGACGGATTATGGTCATCATGAAAAGGACATAATGCAAAATAATTTCTACCCTTTTGTTCAACTGGTATATAATCAGATACTACATCAACAATATTTACGCTTCTTCTTATTTCATTAATTAATTCTTCACTTACTACCATAAAAAACACCCTACATATATATTATTCTACAAAAGTAATTCAAATTCCCCTAAAAAAACTCATTTTTTTAATTTATTATACTTTTTTTATAAATTTTGTCAAAGGAAATAAAAAAAGAGAGATTATTTTAATCTTTTAATCAAAATTTACTCTCTTTCCTTTAACAATTAAATAATTTCTTTCATCAGTACTGCTATTTTCTTCTTTAAAAGTTGCTTCCATTTTTTTAAAGAAATTTATTGCATCTTTTTCTGTAGAAACATCTTCATAAATATATTGCAATACTAATCTATAATCCTTATCATCAACTAAATAACCATCTTCTATAGATTTATCAGTCATTGATGAGATTAGCTTTTGCCCATTTTCATCCACAGTACAAGATGCATATACATCTTTATAAGTTAAATCAATATATTCATCTTTAGAATATGCATTCTTGCAATACTTAGAATCAGTTCTTTTATCATAAACATAAATACTTTCTAGACTTTTTAATTTCCCATCTTTATCATATTTAGCAATAAAATCCTCAGTATGTTCAAAATCTTTATCATAATAATGATACTCATATATAGATAAATCATCTTTATTAACTACATCATTATCTTTATTTTCTTTATTATCTTTCTTATCATAT
>HF990801.1 GCA_000436255.1 Clostridium sp. CAG:1193
TATATATGATAAGAAAGATAATAAAGAAAACAAAGATAACGATATAGTTAATAAGAATGATACGACAGAAGAGGCTCTTAAGAAAATAGATGAAAAAACTAAAGAGATAAATACTTTAATAAATAATTTTAATTATGATTATTTAATAGATAAAGAACCTTTTACATTAAAAGCAAGTGATTTGACAAAAGAAGATATTTTATATTTGACTTATAGATCTTTAAGTGAAGAAGATTATATAAAAGGTAGTTATATGCCTATTGGTGCTTCTGGTAAAGATGATAATTCTCTTCCTGTTACTGATTCTACTGGTAAAAAATATCCAAATTACAATTCGGATAAAAAATTAGTTTGCCCAAATACTAAAGAATCATCTGACTTCGCTTACGCAGTTTTGGAAGGCGAATTTCAAAAATATATGCAAATGATGGGTTTGACTGTAGATGAAATAGAAAAAATGGATGCAAATTTATGGAATTGTGGTGGCTCTGCAAGTGTTCCATCTGGATTTAAAATAGTAGCTAAAGATACATTGGAATCTAAAATTAATAAATTGTTTGGTAAAATTAATAATAATATGTTTGAACAATCATTTTTTATAAGAACAAGAGTTTGTGAAGTTATGGATACAATATACGATAAAGATATAGAAAAAGCATTTATGCAAGCACATGCTGGATGTTCTCTTGGACAAATGAATGAACATTTATTATTAAATGTTAAGTATAAAAATGATAATTTGATATTAACAGTTATCACAGGAAAAGATGCAAGTGTTACAACTAAGGCTATGTTATATGAAAATCAAGAAAAATATGATAAGTATGAAGTAACGTTTAAAAAAGAGAATGGTAATTATATATTTGATAATATTAAGAAAATATAGGGTGTGATTACATCCTTTTTCTTTGGTGTGATATAATTAGAATATGGTGATAAAATGGAAGAAAAAATTATAGAATTTTTAGATTATATAAAAATAGAAAAGAAGTTATCAAAAAATACAATTCTTTCTTATAGTAATGATTTAAAGCTTTATCATTTATTTCTAGGTGATAACATTAAATTTAATGATATAAAAAGGGATGATGTTATTAGGTTTATTAAGTCTTTAGAAAATAAGAAGTTATCACCTAGAAGTATTAATCATATTATTGGGGTTATTAAAGAAATGCATGCTTATTATTCAATGAATTACAATATCCCTAATGTTACTGAGGATATACATAGATTAAAGACTATTAAATCTTTACCTAAGGTTCTTAGTGTTAATGAGGTAAGCAAACTTCTTGATATAGAGGTTACTGATGGATATTCTATGAGGAATAAAGCAATGCTTGAACTTATGTATTCTTCAGGACTTAGGGTTAGTGAATTAATTAATTTAACTTTAAATGATGTAGATCTTACTAATGATATAATTAGAATATATGGTAAGGGGTCTAAAGAAAGAATTGTACCAATTGGAGATTATGCATCTATGGCACTTGATAAATATATTAATGAATATAGGCTTTCAATGATTAAAAAGAATCATTATACAGATGTTTTATTTCTAAATAATCATGGTAATTCTATGTCAAGAAGTGGTTTTTTTAAAATACTTAAAAAAATAGCACGTGATAAGGGTATAAAAAAAGAATTTTCTCCACATACTTTAAGACATTCTTTTGCTACGCATATGCTTGAACATGGCGCTGATTTAAGAAGTATACAGGAATTACTTGGGCATGAAAATATGTCTACTACAAGTATTTATACCCATGTAAGAAGTGATGTTTTAAAAGAATCATATGATAAATATCATCCAAGAAGTAAGAATATTTGACTTTTTTTTAAAAATCTATACAATATATTAACTACGAGGGGATATTATGAGTATAGAAAAAATTAATTCATCTTCAATGTATAATGAGAATCTCTATTTTTATAATGATGAAAATCCAGTAATAATGGATGCGATATTAGATTCTCAAAGAGTAGTTGAAGATGGAAAGCAAAGGACAAAGAGAGAAAACTTTGGCAAAATAATTGCGTATAATAAATTAATTTCTCTTGTTTCTAAGTTAGTTACAGAACTTAGTTTACCTAATAATTCATTAAGTATGTCACTTGTTATTTCTAGACTTATATATTCTGGATACTTTTCTAATAGGATGAATTTTAAATTTGGTGATGAAGATGATGAGTTATATGGCGCGCTTGGAATGAGTATAGTAAAAGGCAAGGGTGTATGTAGACATATTGCATCTTTTTCAAAAGATATATTTGATGAACTTGATCTTTATAATTATTTACTTCCATGTGTTTGTGAAGCTAGATTAACTGAGGAAGAAGGCTTTTTAATAAAACCAAATCATGTAGTTAATTTAATTGAATATGATGGTAATTTATATCCGTATGATTCTGCTAACGAAGAATTATTTGAATTTGAAACAGGCTTTTTAATGAGAAGACCTTTTTATACTAGTGATATGAAACTTTGTTATAAACCGTCAATGGATATGATTTTAAATAATATTTCACTTGAAGAAGCAAAGCAAAATGTAAAACTTTTTGAAGAATGCAGTAAAAATTATAGAATTAGTTATTATGTGTTTAAGGAGATTATAGAAGAAACATGTGATAAAATAATTAAATCTAAATCTTATTTATCAGACTTTAAGAGTGATGCTAAACCTATTATAAAAAGAATAGTGAGTAAGTAGTTATGAATTATTATGATGAAAGATATTACTTAAATAATGATAAAAATTCTTTTGCAATAGATGCTATAGAAAGTGAAAGAGTTTTCATAGAAGAAACTAAAGAAGAAGAAAGAGAAAGGTTTAGTGAATTATATTATAGTTATGATGGGTTTATAAACAAGGTTGTTAAACTAATAAAAGAATTAAAACTTCCAAATAATGAAATTAGCTATTCTATCGTAATTCGTGAATTAATAAAAAATGGATGTTTTTCATTAGATGGTAATTTTTCTTTAAGACTTGGTAATATAAGTGAATTGTATTCTAAATTAGGTGTTAATGTAGTTTTAGGTTATGGTTGTTGTAGACATGTTTGTTATTTTCATAAAGATGTAATGGATAAAGTTTTTGATAATGGTGAATGCTTATTTGTTAGTGTAACAGATTTTAAGAATAGAATTTCAGGTATGAAAAAGCCTGCAACTCATTCAATAAATTTAATTACACACAAAGATGTTCTTTATGGATTTGATACTTTAAATGGAGGACTTTATAATTTTGAAAGTGAGTTTCACTTAGAAAAATTATCAAAAAATAAAACACATTTTTACTACAAACCATATTTACATATGATATTCGAAAATTATAGTATGACTGATGTAAAAAATAGTTTAGTAAGATATAGAATTGCATCTTATTTAAAGAAAATTGATATCAGTGAATATGATGAAATATCTTTATATACAAAAGATAAAATATGTAATGGTAAAAATTTAATTACTGATTTTGTAATTGATACAAATGAAGATAAAAATAAAATAAAGAAACTTATGTTAGTGTAGTGAAGTGATAAAGTAAAAGTAGTATTATTACGTAGACTAGGTAGTAATAATAGTTTATGGAAAAAGAAGTAATGTGTAATAATGAGAAAATGGTACAATAACAAAAATAGATAATGATGGTACTGAAGTAATACAAATAGTAGATAATGGAGAATTAAATATTTTAGATGATTTAACTATAAATGCAAAAAATATGGTATAAACGTATATGATACAGCAGTATTAAACTATTATGGTAATATTCTACTTACAGGTGAAGGTTATGCTATATCAGGAAGTGCTAGTAAATCTGATAATTTAACAGTTAATATATATATTAGAAAGTGTTAATAAGAATATAATTCAACAATAGGTACTAATAATGAATTAAGTGCTATTATAGCAGGAATATATTCGGCTAAGAATGAAACTAGTGGTCTAAAAATATTTTATTACACAAAATCTAATTAATAATAATTAAAAGTAATAAAGATTATAATTTCTTTATTATTTTTTTATCTATTATTTCATATTTAATATTATTATTTTTTAAAGCATC
>HF990802.1:0-1095 GCA_000436255.1 Clostridium sp. CAG:1193
GATAATGATATAGTTAATAAAGATGATAATAAGAATAAACATAGTTATTATGCTTATAAGGATATTAACGAAATAAATAAAATGGTTGAAACACTAAACTATTCAAGTGTTACAGACAAAGTGAAACATGATGATATGTTAAAGAGTTATTATATTAGTACTATACTTCTTGATGAATTAAAAAAGGTAGGATATATTTCAGTTACAGATAGAAAATTTGAAAGCAAAGATTCACTAGGTAATGTTTACCCTAATTATGAATCAAATAGTTTAGAATACATTTTAAGAGATTTTGCTCTTTCAGTGCCTGAAATAGAAAAATGGAACAAATCAAATCTTTTAGGTGGACAATATTCTTATGAATTATATAAAGCAGATATAATAAAAGAAAAATACCCAGAAATGTATAGTGAAATATTTAATGAATCATTTGAAATGATGATAGGTAATACAAGTGATTGTAGAACTACAGTTTTCATATACAACAAAGATACAGATAAAATAATTATAAATCGTGGTGGATGTACAGCAACATACACAAAAACAAAAATAATTGATGAAAATTTAAAAGATGATACCATAATAGTTAAGTTTGCTGAAGCAGTTGTAGAGCCTTTAAACGAACTTAAATCTGGTATTTATAATAATTCAAAAAGCTTAGAAGGAAAATATGCATGTAGTGAGATTAAAAATAATGATATTGATAGTTGCATATTAGCCAGTCAAGATGAATTGAATCAATATGAAGTAACATTCAAAAAATCAAATGATTATTGGTATTTTGATAGTGTAAAAAAATTAACTGATGATGAAAAAGTTTTAATGTATGGAAAAAGTGATAATAGTTTTAAATATTTGGATTTTAGTGAACTAAATCTTTCATCAATAAAACAAAATGTTGATTACGAAAAAGAAGTAGATGGATTTAAAATAAAATATACTAAAATTGATAATTATAGTTATAAAGTAATAATAGATAATAAATTCGATGCATCATTTACTGAACTTTCTTGTTCAATAAATTATGGTATATTTTATAATAATGATTATGTTGTAATCCAAAAGAATGATGGTTGTGGAGCCGCTAAACCATTA
>HF990802.1:1109-1301 GCA_000436255.1 Clostridium sp. CAG:1193
GAGCCGCTAAACCATTAATGATATATGACAGGGCTTGGAATTTAAAATTTGAATCAAAAAGAGTTAGATCAAGTTACATAAAAAACAATATTTTGTATTATGTTGAAACTAATGATAGTTATTATGAATCTTGTGAATCTAATGGGGAATATAAGTTTATGTCTATTGATCTTACTAATATGAACAAAAATG
>HF990803.1 GCA_000436255.1 Clostridium sp. CAG:1193
ATGCAGAAGTAGAAGTAGGTGTATGTACAACAAAAATAGAAATATATGTACCAAATAAGATAGAAGAAAGAGTAAAGAATATAAAAGAACAAGGGACAATAGAACCAAGTGATGATAATAGTGCATATGAGATATGTCCAAGTGGAGGAATAAGAATACCACTAGGAGTAATAGTAGTATTACATCCAAACTATATACCATCAAATGCATCAAATAGAGATATAAAATGGAAGAGTAGTGAAGATATAGTAACAATAGTAGAAGGTAAAGCAAATACCTCAAAAGGATTTAGTAAAGCACATGTAAGAGCAACAAAAATAGGAACAACAACAATAACAGCAGAATCAACAAAAGGACAAAAAGCAACATGTAAAATAACAGTATGGGATGGATTAATAGATAATTTAAGTTGTAATAATGTAGAAGTACAAATAGATAATGCAACAAGAGTAACAGCAACATACACACCAACAGATGCATTATATAAAAAGATAGAATATTCATTAAGTGATACAAGTATAGCAAGTATAGATAATACAGGAAAAATAATAGGTAAAAAAGCAGGAAAGACAAATATAGTAGTAAAAGATACAAAGACAGGTAAATC
>HF990804.1 GCA_000436255.1 Clostridium sp. CAG:1193
ACTTTCATTATCATAACTGATTGTATAAATATTTTTTATTTCTTTTAAATTATTATACACATATAACTTTTTATTATTATCTAAGTCATCTACCATTACCCAGATAGTACTCATATTTTTAACATCTGGTAGTTCTTTTTTTAAAATATCAATACCTTTTTTCATTGATGAATTGGATGGTAAATACTTTGTCATATCTTGATTTATATTTACTTTACTCATAGCAAATATACTCACGCAAGTAACAAGTAGCATAAATACTAAAATATAATTTCTTTTTTCTGTTATGAAATTTATTATTTTTTTCATTAATATTTCTCCTTTCTTTGACTTAAATGTCTATTTATATTATAATATACATATGTTGATTTTACAGCCATCAGTTTATAAAAACTTGTTATTAAATAAACATTAAAACAATATATGTTTATTTAATAAATGAAAGGAGCAAATCATTTATGAATATAAAAAATAATCGCCGTGTTTCAATGACTAAAAAAATTATTAAAGATACATTTATTGAAATGTTAGAAAAGAAAAATATTCAAAAGATTTATGTTAGAGAATTATGCGAAACTGCAGATATTAATAGAAGTACATTCTATAAATATTATGAATCACAATATGATTTATTAGCGGAAATGCAAAATGATTTGCTTATTCAAATAGAAGAAAAATGTAAAGATGCTGATAATATAAAAGGACTAAATAATATTTTGCATTATCTAAATAATAATAAGAAAATGTATAAGGTTATATTAAATGCAAATATTGATCCAACATTTCCAAAAAAATTGTTAAATTTGCCTATTATTACTGAAATATTAAATAGCAGAATGTCTAGCAAAACCGAAACAAAATATAAGAAAACTTATATTCTTGAGGGAGGATATTATGTAATATTAGAATGGTTAAATAATGATTGCAAAGAACCGGCAGAAGAGATAACAGAAGTCCTTATGAAATATATAAATCAAAATTTGAAATAAAAAGTTTATAGAAAACAAATATATTCATCAAACAATATCTAAATATTTTTTTAGGCTCGTTTTTGATGTGCTATAATATTTTTAAGGAGGAATTAAAATGAAAAACGTAATTAAAGAATTTAAAGCGTTTATTGAAAGAGGAAGTGTAATTGATTTAGCAGTAGGTGTTGTTATTGGTGGTGCATTTAGTTCGATTGTTACATCTTTAGTAAATGATATAATAATGCCACTTATAGGAATAATTATTGGAGGAATTGATTTTACGGGTTTAAGTTTTAAAGTTGGAAGTGCTTATGTAAAATATGGTAATTTCATACAAAATGTTATTAACTTTTTAATAATTGCCTTTGCACTATTCTTGCTTGTAAAAGGTATAAATAAATTATCACACAAAGAGGAGCCAAAAAAAGAAGAATCTAAAAAGAGTGATGAAGTAATTTTACTTGAAGAAATAAGAGACGTTTTAAAAAAGAAAAGTAAATAGGGATAATTATTATCCCTATTTATATTTATAAAAAAATAAATACATGATACAATTAAATAGGTGATAAAATGACAGATATAGAAATATCTAGAAATGCTAGATTAGAAACAATTGATAAAATAGGAAAAAAACTAGGAATTAGTGATGAATATTTAGAAATGTATGGTAAATATAAAGCTAAAATTTCAAATGAAGTATTAGAAAAATCTAATAAAAAAGATGGTAAGTTAATATTAGTAACCGCAATAAATCCAACGCCCCTTGGTGAAGGTAAAACTACAATGTCTATAGCGATTGCTGATGGACTTAGAAAGATAGGGAAGAACTCTGTTTTAACACTTCGTGAACCTTCTTTAGGCCCAGTATTTGGAATAAAGGGAGGGGCAACTGGTGGAGGCATGGTACAAGTAGCACCTATGGAAGATATTAATCTTCATTTTACTGGGGATATTCATGCGATGACTTCTGCAAATAATTTACTTGCAAGTGTAATAGATAATCATATTTACTTTGGCAATGAACTTGGATTTGATAAAGTTGTATGGAAAAGATGCATGGATTTAAATGATAGACAATTAAGATGTGTAGAAACAGGGTTATCAGGAGAATCAAAGATAGTTCCAAGAAAAGATAAATTCGATATAACAGTTGCATCTGAAATAATGGCTATAGTATGTTTAGCAAGTGATATTAATGATTTAAAAAGAAGACTATCTAATATAATAGTTGGTTATAAAAAAGATGATACACCAATATATTGTAAAGATTTAAAAGTTGAAGGCAGCTTAACTGTTTTACTAAAAGATGCAATTAAGCCTAATTTAGTTCAAACACTAGAACATACTCCTGCAATAATTCACGGTGGACCATTTGCTAATATAGCACATGGTTGTAATAGTATTATTGCAACAAAAATGTCTCTTAAATTAGGAGATTATGTAATAACAGAAGCTGGTTTTGGTGCAGATTTAGGTGCAGAAAAATTTTTGAATATAAAATGTAGAAATGTAAAGAATCCAGATGCAGTTGTATTGGTCGCAACATTAAAAGCACTAAAATATCATGGTGGTGCATTAAAAGAAGAAGTAAAAAATAAAAATATTGAAGCACTAAAAAATGGAATGGATAACTTATTTAAACACATTGATAATTTAAAAAATAAATTTGGTTTAAATGTTATTGTAGGTATAAATAAATATAAGGAAGATAGTGAAGATGAAATCAAATTTTTAAGTGATAAATTAAAAGAAAAAGATGTAGAACTAAGTTTAATTGAAGGATATGAACTAGGTGGTGCTGGTGCTGTTGATATAGCAGAAAAGTTAGTTAAATTAGTAGAGAAAAAAGAATCATTTAAATTTATATATGATTTAAGCGATAGTATTTCTGATAAGATAAAAAAAGTAGCAAAAGAAATATACGGGGCTAAGGATGTGGAATTTACAGAAGAAGCACTAAAAAATATAAAAAGAATAGAAAGACTTAAACTAGATAAAGTTCCTGTATGTATTGCAAAGACACAATATTCATTATCAGATGATCCTAAAAACTTAGAGTGTAAAGGTGAATATAATATTACTATCCGTGATGTAGAAATTAAAAATGGTGCGGAATTTGTAGTTGCACTTGCAGGAAATATAATGACTATGCCAGGATTACCTAAAGTACCTGCTGCAGAAGCAATAGATATTGATAAATCTGGTAATATTGTAGGAATATTTTAAGATGAAGATATGTATTAAAAATGGTAATATTATTTCCATGGATGAATCAAAAGATTATATTTTATATAATACGGACGTATTAATTGATGGAAATAAGATAATAAAAATAGATAAAAATATTAATGTAGATGAGAATACACAAATAATAAATGCAGATAATAAAGTGGTAATTCCAGGATTAATAAATGCACATGCACATGTCCCAATGAGTATATTTAGAGAAACATTAGATGGATATAATTTGCAAGATTGGCTTTCTAAAAAAATATGGCCATTGGAAGATAAATTAACGCAAGAAGATATATATTATGCATCATATTTAACATATTTAGAAATGATAAAATCTGGAGTAACAACAATTAATGATATGTATTTTATGACAGATGAAATAATATCTTCAGCACTTGATAGTGGTATAAGATTACAAACAACACGTACTTTTATCGGTAGTAATAAAAAAGATTTAGAAAGACTAGAAGAATTAGATACATTAATTGGTAAATATAAAGAAGATACTATTACGTTTAATCTTGGAATACATGGGTTATATACCACAACATCATCATTTATAGATGAATGCTTAGAATTTAATAAAAAACATAATTTAAATATACATATGCATTTTTGTGAAAATGAAAAAGAAGTTAGTGATATAAAAAACACCTATAACTTAAATCCGGTAGATATTTTAGAAGGTAAATTTAATAATCAAAAACTGATACTTGCACACTGTGTTAAGTTAACAAAAGAAGATATTATAAGACTTAGTAAGTTAAATGTAAGTGTAGTGCATTGCCCAGTTAGTAATTTAAAATTAGGTTGTGGTATAGCTAATATAAATGAAATGCTTAATAACAACATAAATGTATGCTTGGGTACAGATGGTCAAGGAAGTGGAAGCAATTTAGATTTATTTGAAGTAATGAAATTTACAGCTTTACTTCAAAAAGGAATAAATGAAAATGCTAAATTATTACCTTCTTATGAAGTATTAAAAATGGCTACTATAAATGGTGCTAAAGCACTTAATCTAAGTGATAAGATTGGTAGTATAGAGGTTGGCAAATTAGCAGATATAATTATAATTGATATAGATGATATAAAAATAAAACCTGTGAATAACTTATTATCTGAAATTGTTTATAATGTAAAATCTAATAATGTAGAAACAACTATTATAAATGGTCAAATTTTAATGAAAAATAAAACTATAATAAACAATATAGAAAGTAGAATAGTAGAGCAATGTAATAAAATAGTAAATAGAATATCAGACATTTAAAAACACATTATTTATCAATGTGTTTTTTATTTTAACTTATGCACTAGGTCCAGTAGGTCCTTGAGGTATAGTTAAATTTAATGTAAAATTAGGTGCTGTTCCGTCTATTGATGCAGAAGCTTGAGTTCCGGGAGCTCCTGTGGTAACGGTTCCAATAGTTATTGTTGGAGTTTCACCCTGTGGCCCAGTAGGTCCAGTAGCACCTTGAATGCCTTGTTCACCTTGTGGCCCAGTAGGTCCAGTAGCACCTT
>HF990805.1:0-8439 GCA_000436255.1 Clostridium sp. CAG:1193
ATATTTAAGATTAATAAAAAAAATATTGAAGAAGAAAAACCATGGATAGATTTATACGGAAATAATATACCGCATACTCTAGATTATGAAATGGGTAGTATGTATGATGCTTTTTATAAAGCAATGAAGAAATACCCAAAATATAAGGCATGTACATATTATGGCAAAACATTAAATTATACTGAATTTAATGCAGAAATAATTAAAGCGGCAAAGGCATTAAAAGCTCTTGGAATGAAAAAAGGAGATAGAGTAACTATATGTATGCCAAATACTATAGATGCAATTACATTATTTTATGCAGTTAACATGACTGGTGGAATATGTAATATGATACATCCCTTATCAAGCGAAAAAGAAATAGAATTTTATTTAAGTAAAAGTGGTAGTAAATATATACTATGCCTTGATATGATGCTTAATAAAGTAAATAATATTATTGAAAATACTAAAGTAAAAAAAGTAATAGTATCAAAAATAACTAATGGAATGCCTACTTATATGAGATTAATTGTTCCACTTATTAAAAAACAACCGAAAGTAAAATATAATAAAAAAGTAATATCATGGAAAAATTTTATAAAAAATGGTAAAGATTATAGCGATGAATATTATGTTAAGATGAAAAGTAATGATGATGCAGTAATTCTTTATAGTGGAGGAACTACGGGAGATCCTAAAGGAGTTGTATTAAGCAATTTAAACTTTAATGCTCTTGGAGCACAATGTTTTAAAATGGCAGACCCAGCTAAAGCGGGGGATAGTGTACTTACAATTATGCCAATATTTCATGGATTTGGAATTGGAGTATGTGTTCATACAGAACTAATATCCGGAATGAATGTTATATTAGTACCTTTATTTAAACCGAAAGATTTTGCTAAGTTAATTAAAAAGAATAAACCAGCGTTTTTAGCAGGTGTTCCAACAATGTATGAAGCATTGATTAATAGTAAAGAAAAATCTAAAAGATATTTAAAGGGACTTGTAAATGTTATATGTGGTGGGGATGTATTAAATGAGACATTAAGAAATAATGTGGATGCATATTTAAAAAGCCATGGATCAACTGCTAATATAAGAGTTGGTTATGGATTAACTGAATGTACAGGAGCATCATGTCTAACACCTAGATACTATTTTAAAGAGGGTGGTATTGGTATACCTCTTCCTGATATGTATTATAAAATAGTTAAAATAGGAACATACGAAGAGGCAGATGTAAATGAAGCAGGTGAAATATGTATAAGTGGTCCCACTGTTATGAAAAGATACTTAAATGACATTGAAGAAACTACAAAAGTACTTAAAAATCATAAAGATGGAAAAACTTGGTTACATACAGGAGATATTGGATATATGAATGAAGAAGGGTTAGTATTCTTTGAAACTAGACTTAAAAGAATGATTGTATCTAGTGGTTATAATATATACCCACAATATATAGAAAAAATTATAATGAGTCATCCAGCAGTACTTACAAGCACAGTAATAGGGATACCACACCCTTATAAAAAACAAGTTGCAAAAGCATATATAGTTTTAAGAGAAAACTTTGACGATACAGAAGAACTTAGAGAAGATATTAAAAAGTATTGCGAAAAATCTATATCAAAATATGCCTTACCTTATGAGTATGAATATGTAGATGATATTCCAAAAACTAAAGTTGGTAAAGTTGCATTTACAAAATTAGGTGATAAAAATGGAAAAAAATAAAGCATTTTATAATACTTTTAAATATTTACTTGGATCAGTCTTTCTAATATATTATAGGCCAAAATTTAAAAATAAAAATGTAATACCAGAAAGTGGCCCAATCATATTATGTGGTAATCACATTCATTTATATGATCAATGTTTACCAATACTATCTACTAAAAGAATGTTACACTATATGGCAAAAAAAGAATATTTTGATAGTAAATTTGCTTGGTTTTTTAAAAAAAGTGGTTGTATATCAGTAGATAGAGAACATCATGGAGGTAATTCTAAAGAAGAAGCTAAAGAGGTTTTAGATAATGGATATGCACTTGGAATATATCCAGAAGGTACTAGAAATAGTTTAGTGTCAAAGAAAAAAGAATTAGATAAAATATATAATATGGTTGATGATATTAGTTATAAAAAATTTAAGAGGATAATGAAAAAAAACATGACTAAGATATCACAAGTAAATTTACTATTATCCCTTAAAGAAGAAAAGAAAATAACTGAAAATGAATTTAAAAAATATATATTTGATGTAGATAATAGTTTAAAAGAATTAGTAAATAATAATATTATTAGTAATATAGAATATTTAAATAGTTTACTTTTAGATATAAAATTTGGAACAGTTTCACTAGCAAGTAAAACAAATGCAACTATAGTTCCATATGGAATTAAAGGAAAATACAAATTATTTAATAATAATTTAGAAATAGTTTTTGGCATACCATTTAAAGTAGAAGATAATGATTTAGAATCTGCTAATAAACGCCTTAGAAATGAGATAATATCTTTAATAAATAACAGCAATTAAGTTGCTGTTTTATTGTTTTAAATCTTATAATATGATATTATATAAGTAATAAGAACGATTAATATTTAAAAGCATAAAATTAAGTAAGGAGGGAAAATGCTTAAAAAAGGTATATCAGATTTTAACTATGATTATCAAGCATATAATGATTATTTGGGTGAAATAGAAGGATATCATTCTAAAGAAGAAAAAGTTAATACGCGTTATATAAAAAGGCCTAAAATGATAAGAAAAAGTAAAAATAAATTTAAATTACTAAAGAAAAAATAATATGAACAGGTATTTATAATAAATTTTATATATTGATTAAATACCTGTTTTTTTGTACAATAAAGTTGGTGATGTTATGAAAAAAAATATGGCTAAAGCATTTTTTATTACAGTGGGTATATTACTATTAACATTTCTTATATTAGGTATATATCCATTTGGTAATAAAACAGTAGTGGTAATAGATTCAAATACTCAATATGTAACATTTTTAAGCTATTTAAAATCTATTTTACTCACTAATAATGATTTTAAGTATACTTTTAGTGCAACATTAGGTGAAAATATGATTCCTCTTATTGGATATTACTTAATGAGTATATTTAATTTATTTGTTATATTTTTCCGTATAGAAAACATTAAAATACTATTTACTATACTAATATTAGTTAAAATAGGTTTATGCGCAGTTACAATGGAATATTATCTAGAAAAAAAATATAAAAAGAATACTTTAATATTTTCTATTTGTTATGCATTAATGACATATAACATAGTATATATGTATCATATAATGTGGTTAGATTCCATAATGTTATTCCCACTTGTAATATTAGGACTTGATTATATATTTGAAAATAAAAGTGCAGCACTTTATATATTTGCTCTAGCACTTTCAATAATATGTAATTATTACATAGGTTTTATTATATGTATTGCATCAGTAATGTATTTTGTATATAAATTTGTATTTCAATATAGAAACATTAATATTAAAAAGACAATAATTAATTATATAATCGCCTCATTATCAGCAGGTATGTTATCAGCTTTTATATTAATTCCATCAGTACTAGGTTTAATGGGGGGTAAATTAATGACTAATAATATAGATATTAAATTTAATTTATCTTACTTAAATGTAATTGCAGAAATGTATTCTGCATCAACTGGTGTGAATGCATGGCATGCTGGACCTATGGTAGCATCTTCAGTATTAACTCTTTTATTAATAATAATATATTTTATTAATAAAAATGTAGATAAAAAAGAAAAAATTATAAATGGAGTATCTTTATTCATTTTAGCAACCACATTTGTATTTAATCCATTATGTATATTATTCCATGGTTTAACTAATCCAAATTGCTTTAATTATAGACATGCATTTATATTTGTATTCTTCGTTTTAAATCTTTCTATAAGAAGTTATAACGAGTTTAAAATAGATAAAAAAACTATAAGAAAATCTTCATATATATTTATTATTCTTTCTTTAATTATATTGGTGTGCCAATTTGAATTTAATACTATAACCTATAATATAAGTATTATAATTAGTTTAATACTAGGTATTTGGTATTTATATGCACTTAAAAATAAAAGAAGTATTATTGCTTATTTAGTAATAATTGATTTACTTATAAATAGTATTTCGGGAGTATTATTAATAACGTTATCAGATAAACAATATATGGATAAATATAAAAATTATGTAAAAGATGTAAGTGAAGTTATAAACTCTATAGACGATGATTCATTTTATAGAGTAGAAAAAACTTTTGATAGAGAATCTAATAAATCCATGTTATCAATTAATGATTCAATGATATTTAATTATAATAGTATAAGTCATTTTGATTCAACTACAAAAGAAAGTACAGAAAAATTACTAGAAAGTCTAGGGCAAAGGAAATTGCTTACAAGAGCATACTACAATGATTCAACATATTTATTAGATAGTATTTTTGGAATAAAATATGTATTATCAAAAGATGAGTATAAAAACTATAAGTTAATAAATGAAAATAATGGTATTAAATTATATGAAAATCCATATTATTTATCCTTAGGATACAAGGTTAATAATATAAATGTAGATTTTTCTAATGATCCATTTTATAATGAAAATGAGATGATTAAAGCATTTACTGGACTAGATTCCAATATATATAAAATGGAAAAATATACATTAACTAGTGAAAATGTTGAAATAAATAATAATGTATATACACCTGTAAATACAGGTAAACTTAATTACAATATTGTAATTACTGAAGATGATTATTTATATATGTATATACCTGTTAATGAAAAGGTAGGTACTAATTATCCAAATGCTAAAGTGTATATAAATGGTGTGTTTTATAAAGATTATCTAACAAAATATAGTTGGAATACATTGTGTCTTGGAAAATATAATAAGGGAGATACAATAAATGTCACTATAGAATTTACTCATGAAATAATTATGGACGATATTTACTTTTATTATGAGAATTTAGATATATTTAATAATCACTATAACATCTTAAAAGAAAATGAGGTTAAAACAAAGAAAACAACAAGTAGCAATATTTTAGGTACAATAAGTCTAGAAGATAGTTCGTATGTACTTTTTACAATACCATATGATAAAGGATTTGAATGCTTAATAGATGGGAAACACGTTAATATAGAATCAGCTCTTGATTCCTTAATTGCAGTTAAAGTAGAAAGCGGTACTCATGAAATTGAATTAATATATAATCCACCCGGTTTAAAACTTGGTATATATATATCATTAGGTACATTAATACTAACTACATGTTACCTAATATGTAAAAAACGTACTAAATAGACATTTATTACATATAATTTATTGTGATATGTATAAATATAATAATTTAAACTATGAAAGTGAAGCTTTAATAAATTTATTATCTTTAAAATCTATAGACATAGAGAAAGAATATGGTATGCTTTATTTAAATAAACTTAATTCTTTACTTAATTTAAATAATTACGATTATAGGTACACTAAAGAGGAGTTGATAAATCATATAGATATATTCCCGTTAGATATAAGAGCAGATATATTATATAATTTAGGTGGAGTATTAAACCATGAATCATTCATAAATAGTATAAATGGCGATTTTGTTTTAAATAATGAAATAACAAGAGAACTAATAAAAGAGTATGGAAGTATTTCTAACTTTAAAAACACATTTAAAAATACTGCTTTTAATTTAGTTGGAAGTGGACACACTTATTTAGTAATAGATAGATATAATAAATTTAATATAATAAACTTATCTAATGAGGAAGTCCCATATAGTTTTGGATTTATACCAATAATTACGCTTGATTTATGGGAACATGCATACTTATATAAATACAATTTAAATAAAAACGAATATATTAATAACTTTTTAAACAGTTTAGATTTTAAAAAAATTAATGATATATATATAAAACATAAGAAATAACGCTTCTTATGTTTTTTTACTTCTTTTTTTAAAAAATAAAAAATGTAAAGAAATACAAAAAATAAAAAATGTTTTAAAAAAACATTGATTTTTTGTATTGTATAATATATACTTATTTTGATGATAGGAGGTAGTAATATAGATAATGTATTAGATGAACTTGTAATAGTTAAAAGAAGCGGTCAAAGAGTTTCATTTAATGGAACTAAAATTGCTCTAGCAATTAAAAACGCATTTGATAGTGTGCAATCTAGTTATACTGAAGAAGATATAAATAAAGTATATAGTAATGTATTAGAATATATAAAAGTAAATTATAAAGATAGAAAAACTATAAATGTTGAAGATGTTCAAGACATAATTGAAAAGTTTTTAAAAGAAGAAAAATATATAGAGGTTTATTACTCATTTAATAATTATAGGTTAAAAAGAGCTGCATCAAGGGAACTATTTGATAGAAAACAACAGCATAAATTTGTGCGTGCAACTGAAAAACTCGTCTTAAGAAGAGAAGAAGAACAAATGAGTACACCTATTAACCAATTAATTAATTTTGGAAAAACAATATCAGTTGAGTTCTCAAAAGCATATTTATTAGATTCGAAATATGTAAGAAGCCATGATGAAGGTAATATTTATATACATGATTTAGATTATTATGTACTAGGTACTACAAAATCTACAATCCTAGATTTATCTAATATTATTCCTTCTGTAGATTATTTTGATAAGATTATAGAAATACTTTTAAGCTTTAAAGAAGAACAATATGGAGAACATTCATTTGCATCATTTGATTATGTATTGGAGCCTTACGTTTTATATAAGTTTAGACAAATATTAAAAAGTACATTTGATAATATGCTTGTACTAGAAGGATTTAATGACTTAATAAATACTAAACAATTATATATGATGATTGACAAAACAAATGATATAGAAATTAATTTTGATGAATTTAGTGAACATTTACCAAATGAAAGAATTAAAAGCATATTTAAATCATCTTTAAATAATACAATTAAAGATTTAAAAATAGATTTATTTAATAATATAAAAAGAATGCTTTATACATTAAATAAGATGAGTTTTGGGATAAATAATGATACTTCATACACAATTTCAATTGGTAAAAATAATAGTAATGTAGGATTATTTATAACAAATGTTTATTTTTCAGTTATTAGTGATCTTGATTATTTGGATAAAGTTACTACAATTTATAAATTTAATAGTTATAATGAATTATTAGATAAAGTATTAAACTTAATTTTAAGTAAAAAAAATATTATGATTAATAATGTACATGGTTTTGATGAATCTTATAAATGTACTGAAGAATACTTTTCTACATTTGAGAGAATTAAAGAAAATTTAGCACTTAAAAACCAAACTTCAATAGGAAGAATGATTCTTTCTAAAACATCAATAAATTTAGTTAGAATTGCACTTAAAAGCAAGGATTTAAATGAATTTTATCAAGAATTATCACTTACAATGGAACTTGTAAAAAATGAATTGTTGCAAACATTTGAATATAAATCAAATAAATATAAAAATAATTTTAATTACTTGTTTAATAATGAGGTAGTATTTGATAGTGAGAAACTAGATAGTGGTGGAAGAATAAGAAAAGTAATAAAAAATGGAGTTTTATGTGTAGGATATGCTGGACTAAAAGAGGCAATATATATTCTTTTAAAGAAAGATAAACTTACTTATAAAGATCTTAATTTATCAGTAGACATTTTAAAATTTATGAAAAAAATTTGTGATGATTATATAGAAGAATATAAACTTAACTTTTATTTATCAGAAACATTTGAACCCTATGTGCTTAAATATTTACAAAGTGTAGATAAATCAATATACGGAAACATTAAAAACGTTACAGATGAGTATACATATCAAACATTTAATAAAATATTTGATGAAGTAAATATTAGCCTTGAAAATAGATTTAAACTAGAAAGTGATATAATTGCATATTCAATTGGCGGATATAATGAAACTATTTTGATAAGTAAAAATAGTACTATAGAAAGTATTAAAGACATTTTAAAATTAATGCAAAAATATAATATAAGATTATTAAAGTTTGAGGTTGATGAATAATGCTAATAAGTGGTTTTGATAAAGTTACTTTACTTAATTATCCTGGGCTTGTCGCGTGTACAATATTTACAAAAGGATGTAATTTAAAGTGCCCATTTTGTCATAATTCATCATTAATAAGTGGTAATGATGATACATATATAGATGAAGATGAGATATTTAAGTATTTAAATAAAAGAAAAAATATAATTGAAGGAGTATGTATAAGTGGTGGTGAACCATTACTTCAAAAAGATATAAAAGAATTTATAAGAAAAATAAAATCGCTTGGTTTAAAAGTTAAACTAGATACTAATGGAACTAATCCTGATTTAATTTTATCTTTAATAAATGATAATT
>HF990805.1:8451-15253 GCA_000436255.1 Clostridium sp. CAG:1193
TTTTATCTTTAATAAATGATAATTTACTAGATTATATTGCTATGGATATTAAGAATATAAAAAGTAAATATGAGTTAACAAGTGGTGCTAAAGTAAAAATAGAAAATATATTAAAAAGTATAAATATAATTGAAAATAGTGGTATAGATTATGAATTTAGGACAACTATTATAAAAGAATTTCATACTTTAAGTGATATAGACTATATAAGCAAAAAATTAGATAAAAAATCTAAATATTATATTCAAAACTTTGTTAAAAGTGATGCTGTTTTAGATAAGAATTTGCATTCCTTTACAAGTGATGAGTTAAAAGAAATGAAACAAATTTTAAATAATGAAAATATTATTTTTAGAGATTTATAGTTATACAAGAAGGAGGATTATATGTATAAAGTAAGAAAAAGAGATGGAAAAATAATAAGTTTTGATTTAAATAAGATTAGTGAAGCGATAAAAAGAGCTTTTGAAGCGGAAGAAGTAAATTATACTGATGATATAATTGATTTCCTAGCTTTAAAGGTTACTGCTGAATTTAATCCTAAAATAGTAGATAATATTGTTAATGTAGAAGATATACAAGATGCAGTAGAAAGTGTATTATCAAAATCAGGATATACAGAAGTTGCAAAAGCATATATTTTATATAGAAAATTACATGAAAAAATGCGTAACATTAATTCTACTGTTCTAGATTATAAAGAAGTAGTAAATAGTTATGTAAATGTAACTGACTGGAGAGTTAAAGAAAATTCAACAGTAACATATTCAGTAGGAGGATTAATATTAAGTAACTCAGGTGCAATAACTGCAAATTACTGGCTAAGTGAAGTATATGATGATGAAATTGCTGATGCGCATAGAAATGCTGATATTCATATACATGATTTATCAATGCTTACAGGTTATTGTGCTGGATGGAGTTTAAAACAATTAATAACTGAAGGATTAGGTGGGGTTCCGGGTAAGATTACATCAAGTCCAGCAAAACATTTATCAACATTATGTAATCAAATGGTTAACTTCCTTGGAATTATGCAAAATGAATGGGCAGGAGCACAAGCATTTAGTTCATTTGATACTTATTTAGCACCTTTTGTTAAAATAGATAATCTTTCATATCATGATGTTAAACAATGTATTCAATCATTTGTATATGGAGTAAATACACCAAGTAGATGGGGTACACAAGCACCTTTTACAAATGCAACATTTGATTGGGTTGTTCCAAATGATTTAGCAGAATTAAATGCAATTATAGGCGGAAAAGAAGTAGATTTTAAATACAAAGATTGTCAAAAAGAAATGGATATGATTAATAAAGCATTTATAGAAATAATGATTGAAGGAGATGCTAATGGAAGAGGATTCCAATATCCAATTCCAACATATTCAATTACTAAAGATTTTAACTGGGAAGATACTGAAAATAATAGATTATTATTTGAAATGACTGCAAAATATGGCACTCCTTATTTCTCTAACTATATAAATAGTGATATGGAACCAAGTGATGTAAGAAGTATGTGCTGTAGATTAAGACTTGATTTAAGAGAGTTAAGAAAGAAATCAGGAGGATTCTTTGGAAGTGGAGAATCAACAGGATCAATAGGCGTTGTTACAATTAACTTACCAAGAATTGCATATCTTGCAAAAGATGAAAAGGATTTTTACTTAAGACTTGAAAAAATGATGAATATTGCAGCAAGAAGTTTAAAAGTAAAAAGAAATGTAGTAACTAAACTATTAAATGAAGGATTATATCCATATACAAAACGTTACTTAGGAACATTTAATAATCATTTTTCTACTATTGGTTTAGTTGGAATGAATGAAGCTGGGCTTAATGCAAAATGGTTAAGACTTGATTTAACTCATGAAGAAACTCAAAAATTTGCAAAAGATGTACTTAACTTTATGAGAGATAAATTATCAGATTATCAAGAAGAATATGGTGATTTATATAATCTTGAAGCAACACCAGCAGAATCTACATCATATCGTTTAGCAAAACATGATAAAAATAAATATCCAGATATTATAACAGCATCAGAAAATGATGAAACTCCATATTATACTAATAGTACACATTTACCAGTAGGATATACTAGTGATATATTTGAAGCACTAGATATTCAAGATGAACTTCAAACATTATATACATCAGGAACAGTATTCCATGCATTCTTAGGTGAAAGATTAAAAGATTGGAAGAGTGCTGCTAAACTGGTTAGAAAAATAGCAGAAAACTATAAATTACCATATTATACACTTTCACCAACATATTCTGTTTGTAGTGAACACGGATATATAACAGGAGAAGTATATACATGCCCTAAATGTGGTAAAGAAACAGAAGTATATAGTAGAATTACTGGATATTATAGACCTGTTAAAAACTGGAATATAGGTAAAACAGAAGAATTTAAAATGAGAAAAGTTTATGATTTGTCTACATCAAAATTAAAAGAAGAATGTACTAACGAAGAAGTAATTAAAGAAGATAAAATAATGTTATTTGGTACAAATGCGTGTCCAAATTGTAAAATGGCTAAAGAATTTTTAAAGAAAGCTAAAATAGATTATGAATGGGTAAATGCTGAAGAAAATGTTGAACTTACTAAAGATTTAGGTGTTAAACAAGCACCTACATTAGTAATAATTAAAAATAACAATGTAGAAAAAATAGCAAATTTATCTAATATAAAAAAATATACAGAAGAAATGCGTCCAGTAAAGAAAAAAGAGAAAGAAGTTGTTAAAGCATGAATTATGATATAGTAATTATTGGCTGTGGAGTATCAGGAATGACTGCAGCAATATACGCATTAAGAAGTGATAAAAGTGTATTAATACTTGAAAAAGAATCAATAGGAGGTGCGATTGCATCTAGTCCTAAAATAGAAAATTATCCAGGTTATCAAAAAATAAGTGGGGCAGAACTAGCAGATAATTTATATGAACAAGTTATTTCGCTAGGAGGAGTTATTGAACTTGAAGAAGTAACAGAAATTAAAGTAGGAAATGAAAAAGAAGTAATAACAACTGATAATATATATACTTGTAAAGCAATAATAATTGCAACAGGAAGTAAATATAGATTATTAGGCCTACCTAATGAAATAGATCTAATAGGTAACGGAGTACATTTTTGTGTATCATGTGATGGAGCATTTTATAAAGATAAGATTGTAGGAGTTATAGGAGGCGGAAATACTGCTATAACAAATGCATTAACATTATCAGAAATATGTAAAAAAGTATATATTATTCAAAATTTAAGTGATTTAACTGGTGAAAAATTATTAAAAGAAAAATTAAAAGAAAAGAAAAATATTGAAATTTATTATGAATCAACAGTAAAAGAACTTAAAAAAGATGATGAGCTTAAAGGAATTACAATTGATTATAAAGGCAAAAATAAAGAAATTAAACTTGATGGAATATTTGTATCAATTGGACAAGTACCAGAAACTAATTTTATTAAAAATATAATTAATTTAAATGAATATAACTACGTACTTTCAGATTCTGAGTGTAAAACTAATATAAAAGGTGTATTCGTATCAGGAGATGTACGTGATAAAAAAGTAAGACAACTTACTACAGCAACAAATGATGGTACAATCTCAGCAATAGAAGCAGTAAACTATATAGATAGCTTATAAGCTTCTTTTTGCCGATTTAGTTTAGTGGTAAAACATATGCATGGTAAGCATAAAAGGACTGTTCAATTCAGTCATTCGGCACCAGTTTAATAGTAAACTTGGACTTTCTTGAAAAAGCATAAAACGACCTTTTATAAGTCGTTTTATATTCCTATGAATGTGTCAAGTAAACTTGCATAAAATTAAAAATTTAATAAAATCATTGATGTAGTGATTATATAAAGCCTAAAAAACAATAAGAATTATTACATTTTTTAAATGTTGTTATATACTTATTATAGTAAGAGGAGTAGAATATGGAAAAAATATTTAAAAAACATTGGAAAGAATTGCTAATCGATACAGTTTGCTGTGCACTTTTTATAACTGTTATTATGTACTTAATTATAGGGCCATATAATTCAGACTTTGTTGACATTCTGAAATTCATTTCAAAAGATGGTATAGCAGTTAATTTAAGCCTTGTAATGTTTCCAGTATATTTAATACTTTGTTTCTTAATAAAGCTTGGAACAACCGTTATGAGTGAAGAAAAAGTGGCAAAAAAATCAAAAAAGACTAGTTCTAAAAAATAAATTTTAGTAAAAACGCTAAAATTTATTTTTTATATATACTTAATTTTTAAATAAATGATATAATCATTTTATGATATAGAAAAGAAGTGATAAATGTGAGTAATGTAGCAAGAAAACTAAAGATATATAATTATATAGGGATTTTAATAAATATTATTTTTTATTTATTTTTATTTGTTTTCGGCATAAAGCTTGCATCTTTTATTCCAGATAAATCATTTGAATTAATGTTTGGTATTTTTTTAATATCATTTTTAATTATCTATAGCATATTATTTTTTGCTTCAATTGCTTGGCATGAACTAGGGCATTTATTATTCGGATTAAAAGCTAAGTTAAAATTTATATCTTTTAATATTTTGGGTTTTAGCATATATTTGGATAATAATAAATTAAAAATTAAGAAATACCCTAGAATGCCTAGAATAAAAGGGTATTGTGATATGATTACAATGGATAATAGAAAATATGATAAAAAATCCATTAAACTTTATTATATGGGCGGAATAATATTTAATTTAATTTCTATTGTTATTTCAAGCGTTCTTATGCTTTTAATTAAAAACGTATATTTTAATTTAGTTAATATATTAAATATAGGAATAAATATGTATTTTACATTATATAATTCAATTCCTGCAAGTAAATCTGGTGCGAGTAATGATGCTTTACAGATAATTTATTGTTTGAATGATGAAAATTATATTAATACAACGAGTAAAGTGCGAAAAATACAGCTTCTCTTGATGAGTGGAAAAGATTTAAAAGACATAGATAAAACCTTATTTACTAAACCAAATGAATTTAAAACATATGGTGATGTATTAAATGCTATGTTTTATGTTGATTATATTGTATCAAAAGAGCAATACAAAGAAGCTAGTGATTATTGTATAAAAATATTAAATGATGCAAAAGACATGATTCCAAAACAAAATTTAATTACTGTAAAACTTCAATTAATAATTTGTTTATTTAATGAAGATAAATTAGATGAAATTAAAAATATTTGGGATAAAGATATTAAAAAATATTTAGATCAAATGGGGAAAATATTACCTATTTTTGTTGGAATAAATTATATGTATGCTACCTTAATTGAAAAAAATGAAGTAAATTCTAATAAATATTTTCACCAACTAAAAAAAATAAATAAAAAGAATCTTGATAAATATCAAATTAAAGAAATTGAAGATTTATTAAATGAGGTAAACACTAAAAGAAAAAAATATTATGTTTAATAAAATAAAAGATTGAATTTAAAAGGTTATTTAGTTTTGCTAAATAATTTTTTTTGCTAGATTAATGAATAAAATAATGTTATAATTGTACATACAATAGGAGTGATAAATATGAATAAAAAAGGGTTTACTTTAGTGGAGTTGCTTGCAGTAATAGTAATACTTGCAGTAATACTAATAATAGCAGTACCACAAATACAAAGTGTAATTAAAGATTCTAAAACATCTACTTTAAAGAATACTTTAAAATTAATGATTTCAGCAGCTGAAGAAGAATATATTAATAAAAAAGCACTTGGTATAGAAATTAATACTGTAAAATGTGATAAAATCGCTAAATTAAGCGATAAAGATTATGGTAAATGTAAAATAACTTATGATAATGATGGTACACCTACTGTAATAATTAATGGTAAAAAGGATGGCAAGTTTGATAATATAGCATGTAGTGGAACAAGAAATAATATTACATGCATACAAGGAGAAATACCAACATCAAGAATGTGCAAATATGATGGAAAATTAACAAATGGTTTAAAATTTGTAGATGGACAATATACTTATACATATTACACTGCTACATCATCTTTTAGTGTAACACTTACAGATAAAACATCAACAGATCCAGTAACAACAGAATTATGTGGAACAATTAATGGTAAAAAGATTACAAATATGAGTAATATGTTTCAAGGCAGTAAAGCTATAAGTATAGACTTATCAAGTTTCGATACATCAAATGTATTAAGTATGTCATCAATGTTTGAAAATACTAAAGCAACTGAATTAAATTTAAGCAGTTTTGATACTTCAAAAGTAACAAGTATGGATTCTATGTTTTTAGGTAGTCAAGCAACTACTATAAATTTAAGTAGCTTTGATACATCTAAAGTAACAAGCATGGATACTATGTTTTATAATGCAAAAGTAGTAAGTTTAGATTTATCAAGTTTTAATACATCAAATGTAACTGATATGTATTATATGTTTAAAGATTCAAGTGTAACTATTGGATATGCTCGTACTGAAGAAGATGCAGATAAATTAAATGCAAGTAGTGGAAAACCAAGTGCTTTATCATTTGTTGTTAAAACCACTTAATAACTAAAATGGATATTAATCCATTTTTTTATTTTAAAAATAATTGTAGTTTTTTTCTACTTATTATATAATTATATAGAATAGGAGGGTATAAAAATGACTAAAGAAGAAATTAATTTAATTGATAAATATTTTAGGGCATCTAATTACTTATCTGCGTGTCAGTTATATTTACTTGATAATCCATTATTAAAGCGTCCTTTAAAGATAGAAGATAT
>HF990805.1:15286-25978 GCA_000436255.1 Clostridium sp. CAG:1193
AATATAGTAGGGCATTGGGGAACTGTTCCAGGGCAAAACTTCATTTATGTTCATCTTAACAGAATAATTAAAAAGTATGATTTAAATATGATTTATATATCAGGCCCTGGACATGGTGGAAATGCAATGGTATCTCAAGCTTATTTAGAGGGAACTTATAGTGAGGTATATCCAAATATAAGTAGAGATATTGAAGGATTAAAAAAACTATTTAAACAATTTAGTTTTCCGGGTGGAATATCATCCCATGTTGCACCTGAAACACCTGGATCAATAAATGAAGGCGGAGAACTTGGTTATAGTCTTTCTCATGCATATGGAGCAGTACTTGATAATCCAGATTTAATAGCAGCATGTGTAGTTGGTGATGGAGAAGCTGAAACAGGCCCTCTTGCTACAAGTTGGCATTTAAATAAATTTATAAATCCTAAAACAGATGGTGTGGTTTTACCAATACTACATTTAAATGGTTATAAAATAGCTAATCCAACTATATTTTCAAGAATTAGTATTGATGAGTTATTATCTTTCTTTAAAGGATGTGGATATGAGCCATACATAGTAAGTGATGATGATGATGATATACATGAAAAAATGGCTTCAACTTTAGATACTATAATAGAAAAAATAAAAATGATTAAAAAAGAAGCGTTAAATAGCGATATAAGACCTATATGGCCGATGATAATATTAAGTACTAAAAAGGGATGGACTGGTCCAAAAGAAGTACGTGGAAGTGTTATAGAAGGATCATTTAGGGCCCATCAAGTACCCGTTAGTATATCAAGAGAAAATCCAGAAAACTTAGAAATATTAGAGAGTTGGTTAAAAAGTTATCATCCAGAAGAATTATTTCTTGATAACGGTAGATTAAAACCAGCCATAGAAGCACTAGCACCAGTAGGTAATAGAAGAATGAGTGCTAACCCAATTACTAATGGAGGATTACTGTTAAAAGAACTTAGAACTCCTGATTTTAGAAATTTTAAAGTAGATATAAATAAAAAAGGCGAAGTAGTCGCACAAGACATGAAAGTTTTAGGTAAATACGTAAAAGAATTAATAAGATTAAATGAAGATGCTAAAAACTTTAGAGTATTTGGACCTGACGAAGCATTATCAAATAGACTTAATTATATGTTTGATGTTACAAATAGACAATTTATGGCTACTAGATGCGAAAGTGATGAATTTTTAAGTAGTTATGGTAGAGTAATTGATTCATATTTATCTGAACATGCTTGTGAAGGCATGTTAGAAGGATATTTATTAACTGGAAGACATGGATTTTTCCATAGTTATGAAGCATTCGTAAGAATTATTGATTCGATGGCATCACAACATGCTAAATGGTTAAAAGTTACAAGTGAACTACCTTGGAGAAAAGAAATATCTAGTTTAAACTATATTTTAACTAGTCATATATGGCAGCAAGATCATAATGGATATACACATCAAGACCCAGGATTCTTAAATCATCTTGTTACTAAAAAGGGGGATATAGTTAGAATGTATTTACCAATAGATGCAAATACATTATTATCTTGTTTTGATCATTGTATTAAAACTAAAAATTATATAAATGTAATAGTTGCAAGCAAACATGAAAGGCCACAATGGCTTACAATGGAAGAGGCAATTAAACATTGTACAGAAGGTATTGGTGTATTTAAATGGGCTAGTAATGATTTAGATAGCAATCCTGATATAGTATTAGCATGTGCAGGAGATACTCCTACGCTAGAAGTACTTGCAGCAGTGCAAATATTAAATGAACGCCTTAAAGAGGTTAAAATAAGAGTAGTAAATGTAATAGATTTAATGAGACTAGAGAAAAAAGAAAAACATCCTCACGGACTATCTGATGCAGAATATGATATGCTATTTACAAAAGATAAGCCAATCATATTTGCATTCCATGGATATCCTTCATTAATACATCAACTAGTTTATAATAGGACTAACAAAAATATTCATGTTCACGGATATAAAGAAGAAGGAACTATAACAACACCTTTTGATATGAGAGTTCAAAATGAAATAGATAGATATCATTTAGTAATGGATGCGCTTAAATATTTAGAATTCTTAGGTGATAAAAGAACATCTTTAAATGAATGGTGTAAAAATAAATTACTTGAACACAATTTATATATTAGAGAATATGGTATAGATATGGATGAAATAAGAAACTTTAAATGGAACAAAGAAAAATAGGATTTTCCTATTTTTTCTTTATAATTTATAGTATAATTATTTTGTTAAGGTGATTTTATGGAAGGCATATATGATTTTATAATGAATTTAATTAGTAGTGTTGGTGCAAGTAGTTTAATTATTAATTCTTTATTAATATTAGTTGAATCAATAATTCCACCATTACCATTATCTTTATTTATAACAATTTTATTTGTAAATTATGGCCCGTTTTTAGGCTTTTTAATATCATGGATTTTTACATGTTTAGGTTGTATTATGTCTTTTTACTTATTTCAAACAGCATTTAAAGGTTTTGTTGATAGAAAGTTAAGAAAAAATAAATACGCAAATAGATTATTATCAATAATAGATAATATAAGTTTTAGTAATTTCGTATTAATTATTTCTCTACCATTTACACCAGCATTTTTAGTAAATATTGTTGCAGGTATATCAAAAATGGATATTAAAAAGTTTTTACCCGCTATATTACTTGGGAAAATAGTATTAGTAATATTTTGGGGTTATATGGGAACAACGCTTTTAGAATCTTTGAGAAATCCTATAGTAATAATTAAGGTAATAATACTTTTAATAATAATTTATATAGTTAGCAAATTAGTAAATAAAAAATTAAATTTAGAATAAGGAGGATTTATGAAACTTAGAAAAGCTGTACTTATAATACATGGTTTTGCAGGTGGTACTTATGATGAGGAAAGGCTGGCATTTTATTTAACAATGCATAATTATGATGTATTTACTTTTACATTACCAGGGCATGACAAAATATTTTTTAATAAGGTAACAAAAGATGATTGGATTGATTCATGTAGAAATCATATAGAAAAACTTATTAAAAATGGTTATAAAAATATATATGTAATTGGGCATAGTATGGGTGGAATACTAGCAAGTTATCTTGCTGCAAATTATAACGAAGTAAAAAAACTTGTATTAATTGCTCCTGCATTTAAATATCTAACATTTGAAGAAAACGATTTAAATGTTATGTCTGTTATTAAAAATAGTCCTAAAATATGTGAGGATTACGGGACTAAAACGATATTTTCAAGAATGCTACAATTTCCAACTTCAGTAATTAAAGAATTTATGCATTTGGTTGATATATCTAAAGAAATACCATCTAAAGTTAGTTGTAGTACCTTAATAATACAAGGTGATGATGATAAAATAGTGCCAATTGAAAGTAGTGAATTTGTTTTTGAACATTTAAATACAAAAAAGAAATATTTAAAAATTATACATAATTTAACTCATGATGTATTTAGATGTGATGAAGATGAAGCTATATGTAACATAATATATAAATTTTTAAGGTTTGGTGTGTGTAGTAATGGTAAAAATAAATAAAGGTGACATTAAACTTTATGACACGATTACGTGTGGTCAAATATTTAGATATAGCATTTTAGATAATAAATATACAATAATACTAAGTGATAGAGTAGTTACTTTATATGAAGATGATAAATATATTTATATTGATGCATCTAATGAAGATGATATTGAAAATATAATTAAAGATTATCTTGATTTAAATAGAGATTATAATGAAATTTGTAATAAATTAGTTAAAAATGATAAATTAATAGAGGGTATAGTAAATGAATGTGCGGGTTTTAAAATAATTCATAGTTATCCTTTTGAGACAATAATATCATACATGATAAGTGCGAATAACAATGTAAAAAACATTCAAAAAAGTGTTAATTTATTATCAGAAAAATATGGTAAAAAAGTACATTTTAATGATTGTGATTATTATTTATTTCCAAATTTAAATGATATTAAAAATTTATCTATAGATGATTTAAATGAATTAAAACTTGGTTTTAGAAGTACCTATATACATGACTTTTTAAATAAAATTACTATAGAAGATATAAATAATATAAGCAATATGAAAACAGATGATGCACTTAATTATTTAATGAGTTTTAAAGGAATTGGGATAAAAATTGCATCTTGTATACTTTTGTTTGGATATTCTAGATTAGATGTATATCCAATAGATACATGGGTTAAAAAGTATATGAGTGATACTTATAATATTTCTGATACAAAAAAAATAGAAGAATTTGCAAAAGAAAAATATAATGAATATTCTGGTCTTGTAATACAATATATGTTTCATTCTAAAAGAAATAAACTTCACTAATTTTTGTGAAGTTTTATTTTAAGTGTGAAGCTTGCAAATAAAGTTATTAATATTAAGTTAGAAACTATATAAAATTTCTTCGAAAATATAAGTGCAATAGTTGTATCTTTATACAAATATACAGATAAAAGTATTAATAATATAGTAACAAATAAAGAAGTTATCTTAAATTTATTTTTCTTTAAATTAATACAATTATTAAGAAAATAAAATATAGAGTAGAGTAGTATTGTTATAGTCATAAAATAATCAATTATAAAATAAAATGACAATATATTTTCTACATTTGCTATAAAGCCATATTTTATTTTTTTTAATGTAAAATATGCAGGATAACTAAATAAAGATATATATTCATAATTATATATAGTCATTATATAAAAAGTAATAAACATTATAGATAAAGTAGAAGTGACATATCCATATATTAATGCTTTATTATACGTTTTATAAGTTTCATCATTTTTTGGGACAATACTTAAAAATAATATTGGACTAATCATATATATAACATAATATATAGATCCTTTCATAATATTAAATGCACTACTTGAAAGTATAGGCTTTAAGTTATTTATATCAATTAAATTTAATAATGCAAAATCATTAATAAAGAATATAACTAAACTTATAATAAATAGTATTATACCTGTTCTTCCTATAGTCTCTATTCCTTTATGACAAATATGTATAATAGGAAAAATAAATAATATTGCAATAAATATATTTGGTGTTTCAAATAAATATTTAACATTTGCAAAATTAATAAAATCATTTGTAATAGTTATTAAATTATAAAATAAAAATATAATGATTATAAAACTTAATATTTTTGTTGTTTTTTCTTTAAAAATGCTATTTAAAAAATCAAATAAATTTATATTTCTTTTATTTATATAGCAAAGTAATAATATTGGTATTATTCCTAAAATGCTACCAATTAAAATTGATATTAATGTATCATATTTACTTATTTCTATTATATTTTCTATACCAAATCCATGAAACATAGATCGCCCTAGAAATGTAGTTAAAACAAAATACTCTAATGAATTAATTTTTGAATTGTTAAATATATTATTTAATATTTTTCATCACCTTCTTTAATTATTCCTTTTTGTATTATTTCTGTCTTAATTTTAATATTTCTTTTCATGGATTTAATCATATTTTTTATATTATCTTTGTTATTTTTATAATAAATATAATTATTTTGGTATATATATTTGCCTATACCTAAAAAATCACTTTCATTATGTTCTTTTGCTTCATCAATTAAATCATTCATTATACTTTTAATGCTATCTGTTAATTTTTGTTCTAACTTTTTTATTTCACTTTCTTTTTTTATATCTATATTACAATTAAGTTCTGAAATTGCACTTTTAATAAATACATCAATATTTACTGTATTAGTATTTATATCATACGTTAATTTAGAACTATTTTTTAAAAGTTCAACACTACTATATGTATTTTTGTCACATTTAAATGAAATAACATTAGATACTATATCTCCATATATTAAGTTATATCCTAAAGATGCACTTTCAGTTAAATAGGTTAAAAATTTGGTATTTTTAAATATTCCTAATTTATTTACAATAACAAGTCTTATTTCAGGATTAATTTCTTCATTTATAGTACTATTTTCTTTAATTGTAATAGCAGGTATAACAGCATCTACTCCTGTTTGTAATACATTAGATACAAACTTATCAAATGTAATATCAGAAATATGACCTTGTTCTTTTGATGAGTATTCTATACTTGATGATATATTTTCTGCTGGAATTGTTTCATATGGTGTAATTAAACTCATAATATCTGAAACTTTAGCATCTTTACTAACAAGTATTTTAAAGTCTTTAGATACTTCTGTATCTCTTAAAAATAAATCAAATATTTCACTTATATCTTCTTTTGCAATTTTATTAGATACAACTACAGTTTCTAAATGACCAGCATATAACTTTTTAGGAGATTCAAGTACTAAATTTCTTAAAGCCTCATGTATAGTTTTTCCATTTGAATGATATACAATAATTTCAGGACTAGAACTGCTAGTATTTTCACTACTTTTCATACTCGTATTAAGAACTTGTGTTGTAATTTCATACATTCCATCTTTAATATCAATTCCAATAGATGATGCAATTGCCATATCAGATAATTCTCTATAATCACTACAGCCAGTAAGTAATATAAGTATTACTATAATTAGTATAACTTTAATCTTTTTCATATTTACCTCTTATTCTATTTTTATTTGCAGTAAGCATATTTCTTATACTCATTTTATATTTTTCATTAAGTACTATATCATTTCCTTGATCTACTTTATAAAAAGGTGCAGTAGGATATAGATATGGCACGCCAAATGAATTTATACTAGTTATTTCTGCAATTAAAAGTATAAAAGATATAAATACACCTATCATACCAGAAATACTTGCAATCACCATAAATAAAAGTCTCCATAATTTAATTACATTTGATACATCATTTACATTAAATATCATTTCACTAATTGCAGTTATTGCTATAACAATAACCATAATGGGACTTACTAAACCAGCATTTACAGCTGCATCGCCAAGTACTAAAGCACCGACTATAGAAAGAGCACTACCTAATGTAGATGGTGTTCTTATATCAGTTTCTCTTAATATTTCAAATGTAACAGTAAGAACTAAAGCTTCAATTATAGTGGGAAATGGAACACCATGCTTTTGTATTGCAAAATTAACTAATAATCCTGGCGGAATTATTTCATGATTATATGTAATAAGCGCTATATAAATAGCAGGTAAGCTAACGCTTATAATAAATGCTGCCATGCGCATAATTCTTGTATATGTTATTCCTTTATTATTTTGATAATAATCATCCATCGTATGAAAAAACTCCATAAAAAATGCAGGAAGTAATATTACATATGGTGTATTTTCAACAACAATTGCAATTTTTCCATTTAAAAGCTTGTATGATACTAAATCAGGTCTTTCAGTTGATAGTACACTTGGAAATAATGATTTATCATCTCTAATAAATTCATATATGTAATTACTATCAGGTATTGAATCAATATCTATTTTTTTTATCCTTTCTTTTACTAGATTGACTATATTTTTATCTACAATATCATCTACATACATAATACCTACTTTAGTATTACTTTTTTTACCAATTTTTACTTCTTCTAACCATAATTTTTCATTTCTAATTCTTTTTCTAATAAGCCCTATATTAGTTTGATAATTTTCTGTAAATGCATCTTTTGGTCCTTTAATAGTCTTTTCATTATCAGCTTTGTTAATCCCACTATCTAACTGTTTTCTAAATTCAAGCGCTATATACTTATCATCAACTATAATAACTAAAAAACCAGAGAATAAATTATCAATTATCTCGTCTATTTTATTTATTTCTTTAACACTAAAATTTGGAATATATTCCTTAATATAATCATATAAATTAAGAAATTTCTTTTTATTTAATTTAAGATAACTTAAATATTCAAGCACAAAATCATTAATGTTTTTAGTATCACATAAAGTATCAAAAAATAATAAATTAATTTTCTTTTTAGAAATATTAAGTTTTTTAATTACAAAATCAGGACTATTTCCAAATCTGTTTTTTAACTCATTAATTATATTTTCCATTTTGTACCACCATTTCTATTATTTACAAAAGTATGTTATAATATGCTCGGTGATATTATGAAATATGTTAAAGATGTTAAAATATATAGTGAAAATAATGAAGGATCTGGAATATGTAAAGTTAATAATATTGTTACATTTGTTCCATTTTCATTAAAAGGAGAATTAGTTGATATTAATATTACTAAAGAAAACAAAAAATTTAATATAGGAGAAATTATAAAAATAAATAAAGTATCAGAAAATAGATTGGTTCCATCATGTAAATATTATTATAAGTGTGGCGGATGTAATTTAATGCATCAAAAGTATTCATCTGAATTAGAATTTAAAAGAAATAAGGTTATTAATAATTTAAAACATATTGGAAATATAGAAATTAATAATTTAGAGATTGTTAATAATAAAAGGTATGAATATAGAAACCATGTAGTATTAAATGTTAAAGGTGATAAAATTGGTTTTTATAAAAATAATACAAATGAAATAGTTGATATAAATTTATGTTTAATTTCAAATAAAAAAATAAATGATGTAATAAATAATATTAGAAAGTTTATTGGAAAATATAAAAATAATAATATAGATAAAATAAGTATAAAAGCATATGATAATGTTTTAATTAATATTACTTCAAATAATTTTAACTTATTAAATGAGTTTAAAAACATAGTTAAATATGATTCGCTTTATATTAATGATTTATATAAAGATGGAATAAAAAAAGTAAGTGTTACACTTGATAAATATAAATATTTAATATCATCCAAATCTTTTTTTCAAAAAAATACTTATATTGCAAATGAAATGTTTAAATATATAAAATCATTAGTTGACAAGAATGAAAAAATACTTGATTTATATTGTGGAACTGGATCAATTGGAATATATTTAAGTGATAAAGTAAGTAGCGTCATAGGAATTGAAGAAGTTAATGAAGCAATAATAGATGCAAAAGAAAATGCAAAAATAAACAATATTACTAATATAGAATTTATAAGTGGAAAAGTAGAAGATAATATAGAAAAATTTAAAAAAATAGATACAATTATAGTAGATCCACCAAGAGTAGGAGTTTCTAAAAAAGTAATAAATAATATTCTTAATATTAATCCTAAAAAGTTAATTTATGTTTCATGTAACTCATCAACACTTGCAAGAGATTTAAAGCTATTAGAAAATAATTATGAAATTAAAAGTATTAAATTATTTGATATGTTTCCTAATACATATCATGTTGAGTGTGTGTGCATATTAAAGCTTAAATAAAAGAGGTGATATAATGTTTTGTCCAAAATTAGAAACAGAAAGATTAATTTTAAGAAGATATAGCGAAAGAGACTTAGATTCATTTTATGATATACTCTGTGATGAGAGATTGCATAAATATATTACATTTCCTAATTTAACTAAAGAAGAAGAATTAGAATATATTAGAAAGTGCATGAGTGAAGTAGAAGAATCAAAATACGAAAAATGGGCAATTGTATTAAAGGAAAGTAATGAAACAATAGGAAATATTTCGGTAAATACCATTTATCAAAAACATAATTATTGCAATGTTGGATATGTTATTAGATACAATTATTGGGGTAATGGATATGCTGGTGAAGCTTTAAAGGCTGTATCTGATTATTTATTAGATTCTGGATATTATTTAGTTGAATGTTCTTGTAATGAATTAAATACACAATCTTCTAAAACTATGTTAAAAGCAGGTTTTAAAAAAGATGGGTATATTTCTAATAGACGGATAAATAAAGATAAATCATATTCTGGTATTGAATTTTATAGTAAAACAAAGTAAAAAATTAAGGAGAATTGAGAATGGAAAGAATATATAATAAATTAGTAAGAGATAAAATTCCAAACATAATAAAAGAAAAAGGAGAAACACCGGTTGTAAGAATATTAGATAAAATTGAATATAAAAATGAATTGGAAAAAAAATTATATGAAGAATATAAAGAAGTAATTGAAGCAACAGGCGATGATAGAGTAGAAGAATTGGCTGATATGTTAGAGGTAATTAGAGCATTAGCTAATTTAGAAAATAAAAATTTAAATGAAGTTATAGTAATTGCAGATAAAAAAAATGAAAAACGTGGTGCTTTTGAAGAAAAAATTTTTCTTGAAAAAGTTATTGAAAAATAATGTCAAAAAATTGTTTCTTGAAGGCAAAAATTATAGAAGATTTAAAATCTATTTTAACACCGATTAAAATAAAAATACACGGAGAAAATATAATTAAAATTGTTAATAAAACTAGTTATATAAATTGAATTAGTTTCCTTATTTTGATATAATCTATACATGTTAATTAACTTGCCAAGTGTTAACATTTACAACTTGTGACGATAATTTATATTTTTAGGCAAGAAAAATATATCTATTCGAAGATACTTTTTAAAAGAGTATCTCTTTTTTTAGGAGGTTTTAAATGAACAGGATAATAGAGAAAGAAAATATAGAAAATATGATATATGAAATAAGAGGAAAACAAGTAATGTTAGATTCTGATTTAGCAAGATTATATGAATGTAAGAATGGGACAAAAACAATTAATCAAGCAGTTAAAAGGCATATAAATAAATTTCCAAATAGGTATATGTTTAGAATAACAGAAAGCGAATTTAAAACTAT
>HF990805.1:26032-31192 GCA_000436255.1 Clostridium sp. CAG:1193
TAGTAAAGTTAGAAGTATGCCATATGTTTTTACTGAACAAGGTGTTGCAATGTTAGCAACTATTTTAAAAACACCTGTTGCGGAATATAATAAGTATTAAAATAATTGATGCTTTCGTTTATATGCGAAAATATATTTCTTATGAAAGTAAAGATAATATTATAATAAATCATGAAAACAGAATTTTAAAATTAGAAGAATCATTTAATAAATTATCTAAAAAGCAAAATTCAATTATATATGAGGGTGCTGTATATGATGCATATTCTTTATTATTAGATATATTAAATGAATCTAAAGCAGAAATAATTATTATAGATAACTATGCCAACAAAGATTTATTAGATACATTAAAAAATATTAATAAAAGAATCATTATTATTTCAAAAAATATAGATGAAAACTTAATTAAAAAGTATAATAATCAATATTCCAATATTAAATTTATTAATAATAATTCTTTTCATGATAGATACATCATCTTAGATAGAAAGACTATTTACGTAAGTGGTATGTCTTTAAAAGACTTAGGAAAAAAGTATAGCTATATGTATAAAATGAATGAAGAAAGATTTATAAATGATTTAATAAAAATGGTAGAAGATATAGTAATGTAAAATATATGGTATTAGATTTACGTTAGTTTAATATATTTTACTTTTATTGTATAATTTAAGTAGGTGATAATATGAAGAAAAAAGAAATTAGAATTCCTAATTATACTTTAAAAGAAGAATTAATTAATTCTATATCTCATGGAGTAGGTGCCCTTTTAAGTATTTGGGCTTTAGTTATGATTATAATTAAATCAAGTAAATCAGGGGCGCTTTCTATTGTGTGTGTAACTTTATTTGGTACAACTATGGTTTTACTTTATACAATGTCATGTATATATCACGCATTATCTAAGAATATAGGAGCTAAAAAGGTATTTAGAGTACTAGATCACTGTAATGTGTTTTTACTTGTATACGGGACTATTATACCTGTTTGTTTAGTAGGTATTGGTGGAGTATATGGTTGGGTATTTTTTGCAATAGTATCTTTAGTAACTGCTCTTGGTATTACATTATCTGCAATTGATATAGATCGTTTTCAAGTATTAGAAGTTATATGTCACTTAATAAATGGATGGAGTGTATTGTTTTTTTCAAAACTATTAATTAATAATGCTGGTATAAACTGTTTAATACTATTAATATTAGGTGGAATAATGTATTCAGCAGGTTCTATATTATATTCTATTGGTTCAAACAAAAAATATTTTCATTCAATTTTTCATTTTTTTTGCTTATTTGGAACAATACTACATTATTTAGCAATTTATTTATATATTATTTAAAAAAATAGTTTAATATTTTATTTAAATATGATATCATTATATAGTAGATTATTATAGGAGATGATAATATGGGTTTAAAGTTAAAAGGATTATTCGCACCTGAAGAATCTTCGAAAGAAGATGAATATTACACAATAAGTGCAGAAGATGCGCTAAAAGGTATCGAAGGTGAGGGTTCTAAGCTTATTTTACTTGAACCAAGAGCGTATTCTGAATCACAACAAATTGCTGATCATCTAAAAAATCGTCATACTGTTGTAGTAAACTTAAAAAGAGTTACAAAAGATCAAGCTAAAAGGATTGTTGACTTTTTAAGTGGGTGTATATATGCAATAGGTGGAGATTTACAAAAAATAGGTGGTGGAATTTTCTTATGTACACCAAGAAATATGAGCGTTCAAGGTAAAATATCAAATGATGAGGATGATAAAAAAGAGAAAGTACATGATAATAGTGAAATAGATATTGAATGGTAGTAAATATATAATATATTGAGGTGGCTTATATGAGAAAATTTAAAAGGAGTATTGCTGGTTATGATGTTAACGAAGTAAATGCTTTTGTTGATGATGTCATAAGAAAAGTAGAAAATATCATAAAAGAAGAAGAAAAAATTAAAAGAGATATTTATGATAAAGATACTAAGATTAAAGAATTAGAAGCCACTTTAGAGAAATATAAAATTATGGAAAATAATTTAAATAATTCAATACTTGAAGCACAAAATAATGTAGAATATATAAAAAGGGTTGCAAAATCCGAAGGAGATGCTATAATAAGTGAAGCAAGAAAAAATGCAAATAGAATTATTAGTGATGCACTTATTCGAGCAGAAAAAACACAATATGAAGCTGAACTTTTAAAGAAAAATGTAAATTTATTTAAAAGTAGGGTTCGTGTAATGTTAAATCAACAATTAGACTTAATTGATGATTTGGACAAAGAAATATTATAAATTATATGATGGAGACGTTATATTATCTAACTTTAAAGAGAACCTAGGTAGGTGAGAATAGGGAAGTAAATAATATATGTATCACTCTTGATAAGCCTTTTAGGCCGGTAATTCCGTTACAATATTAAGCGCATAGAATCTATGAACTAAGGTGGTACCGTTCTTATGAACCCTTAGATTATAGATTTTTTTATTTTTAAGGAGGTATTTATGAAATTTAGAGAATTAAGTAAAGAAAGCGTTGATAAAGTAGAAGAAGGCATCTTAAAAAAATGGAAAGAAATGGACATCTTAAATAAAACTATTGAAAAGAGAAAAGATAGTGAAAATTTTGTTTTTTATGATGGACCAATTTATGCAAATGCAAAACCTGGAATACATCACGTATTTGCAAAATCAATAAAAGATGCTTTTTGTAAGTATAAAACAATGAAAGGTTATAGAGTCTTAAGAAAAATAGGATTAGATACACATGGGCTTCCAATTGAAGTAAATGTAGAAAAAAAATTAGGATTTAAATCAAAAGCGGATATTGAAAAATATGGTATAGAAAAATTTTGTGAGGAATGTAAAATTGAAACTGATAGTAATATAGATGAGGTTAGAAAACTAACTGACATGATGGGTCAATTTATAGATTGCGATCATCCATATGTTACTTGTAGTAAAGAATATATTGAATCAGAATGGTGGATAGTAAATGAACTTAATAAAAAGGGATTAATTTACTATGGAAGTAAAGTTTTACCATATTGTAGAAGATGTGGTACAGAACTTGCGAGTCATGAAGTGTCTCAAGGTTATAAAGAAGTTAGTGTAAACACTGTAATTGTACCGTTTAAAATAGAAGGAAAAGATGAATATTTCTTAGTATGGACAACTACACCATGGACATTAATGGCAAATGTTGCATTATGCGTTAATCCTACGCTTGATTATGTGAAAGTTGAGTCAAAAGGATATAAATTTATATTAGCCAAAGACCTTGTAAATAGTGTTTTAAATGATGAGTGCACTATACTTGAAACTTATAAGGGATCTGATTTAGTTGGAATAAAATATGAGCAATTAATGCCTTTTGTTAAGGTAGAAGGAAAAAGTTTTATAGTACTTGCTGATAATTATGTTACTGCAAGTGATGGAACAGGTATTGTTCATATTGCACCAGCGTATGGAGAAGATGATAATAGAGTATGCAGAGAAAATGATATTGCATTTATAAATCCAGTTGGGAAAGATGGTAAATATTTAACTGGTCCCTGGACTGGATATGTTGTAACAGATCCTAATTTAGAAATTGAAATTATTAAATATTTAAAAGAAAATGATAAATTATTTAAAAAGATTAAAATGACACATGAATATCCACATTGTTGGAGATGTAAAGAACCACTAATATATTATGCTAAACCAGCATGGTATGTAAGAACAACTGAATATAAAGACAAAATAATTGAATCTAACAAAACTGTTACTTGGTATCCAGAATTTATAGGTCAAAAAAGATTTAATAATTGGCTTGAAAACATGATAGATTGGGGAATATCAAGAAATAGATACTGGGGTTGCCCTCTACCTATATGGCAATGCGATTGTGGTAATTTTGAAACAATTGGTTCTTTAAAAGAATTAAAAGAAAGATCAATTGAAGATGTTGATATAGATACTATAGAACTTCATAGACCATATGTAGATAATATTCATATAAAATGTAGTAAATGCGATAAAATTATGAATAGAGTACCAGATGTACTTGATGTATGGTTTGATTCAGGTGCAATGCCATATGCACAAATGCATTATCCATTTGAAAATAAAGAATTATTTGAAGAACAATTTCCAGCCGATTTTATAGCAGAAGGAGTTGACCAAACAAGAGGTTGGTTCTATGTATTACTGGTTTTATCTACATTAATAAGTGGAAAATCTAGTTTTAAAAGAGTTGTAGTAAATGATATGATGCTTGATGCTAATGGTAAGAAAATGAGTAAATCAACGGGAAATATAATAGATCCAATTGAGATTATGACTAAATATGGTGCTGATACTATAAGATGGTATATGCCATATGCATCACCTATATATACTCCATTAAAATTTGATATAGAAGGCTTAAAAGAAGTATATTCAAAATTCTTTAATACATTAAAAAATACATATAATTTCTTCGCGTTATATGCTAATACTGATTCACTTGATCCAAGAGAATTTAACGTAGAATATGAAAATAGAGAAGAAATAGATAAATGGTTATTATCTAAATATAATAAATTAATATCAGAAGTTACTGATGGATATGAATCATATGATTTAACTAAAGTGGTAAGAAAAGTTACAGATTTTGTAAGTGATGATTTATCGAATTGGTATATAAGACGTAATAGAAGAAGATTCTGGGCTAGTGATTTAGATGAGAATAAAAAAGCAGTTTATAACACTACATACGAAGTATTACTAGGATTATCAAAACTAATCGCTCCAATCGTACCATATATATCAGAAGAAATATATACAAGTTTAACTAATAAAGAATCTGTTCATTTAGAAGATTTCCCAATATGTGATAAAACTAAAATAAATGACNNNGTGATAAAACTAAAATAAATGACGAGATAGAGAAGAAAATGGATTTAGTTAAGGATTTAATCTCATTAGGAAGAAATGCTAGAGAAGAAGCTAAAATTAAGGTTAGACAACCTATTAGTGAAATAATACTAGATGCCAAGGTTAAAAATATAATAGGGGATTTAACAGACTTAATAAAAGAAGAATTAAATGTTAAAAGTATTACATTTACAGAAGATTTAACTAAATATATGTCATTTGAAGTAAAACCAAACTTTAAAATATGTGGTCCAATATT
>HF990805.1:31217-32010 GCA_000436255.1 Clostridium sp. CAG:1193
TATTTGGTAAAGAAATTAAAGATTTTGCAAACGCACTAACTAATCTTACTCAAGAAGATATAAAAAAGATGGAAGAGGGAAGTACCAAAACAATTAATCTAAATAAAAACAATATAGAAATAACATATGATATGTTAGATGTACGTATAAGTGCTAAAGAAGGATTTAATGCATCACACGAAAATAATAACTTTATAATACTTAATATTACACTTTCAAAAGAATTAATAAACGAAGGTATAGTAAGAGAATTCATTAGCAAAGTACAACAAATGAGAAAAACAAATGATTATGAAATGATGGATCGCATTAATATATATTATACTAATAATGATGAATTTAATAATGCAATTAAAGATTATATTGATTTTATAAAAGTAGAAACACTTGCAGATAATTTAATTATAAAAGATGAAATAGAAAATAAATTGGATTTAAATGGGATTGTAGTTGGTATAGAACTAGAAAAAAGGAACTAAAATAAATAGTTCCTTTAATTTTATTTTTTATAGAAGTCAACATAATATGTATTATACGAAATCAAGTTATATTCAGTTTATCATTTAGTTTGATAAAATTATATCCAATATTATTACACATTATATCTTAATATCTTACCTACATCTAATAGTTTAATTAATCTATAATGATTAATTAATTTAAATCTAAATACATTTCAGTAATCATTTTTTTGCATTTTTTGTATTAAAATCATTTAACAATAATATATATTTTTTTAAATATAATTTGTAATATCCATCATCTATATATTATAAATTCATAATCAATCTTT
>HF990806.1:0-122 GCA_000436255.1 Clostridium sp. CAG:1193
ATTCAAAAATATATAGAACAGATCAAGATGGTAGTATTATGTTTAAAATTAAAAAAGATAAATTACAAATTGAGACTTGTAGTCCATAGGAAGGAGTAGACATGAATTATTACAATGAGATA
>HF990806.1:148-2172 GCA_000436255.1 Clostridium sp. CAG:1193
CGAGATAAAAAATAAGTTAATAGATAATGAAATATATTCAAAAGTAAAAGATTATTCGAAGGAAAGACATAAAGTTATTACATATTTTGAAATAGGGAGATTATTAACTGAGGCTGGAGGAAAATATGGAGATAATGTTATAGATGAATACTCTCAAAAATTAGTTGTTGAAGTTGGTAAAAAATATAATAGAAGAACATTATTTAGAATGAAACAATTATACAATATATTTAGTAATGAAAAAGTGTCCACATTGTGGACACAATTGACATGGAGTCATTTAAGATTATTATTCAGTTTAGAAACTGATTCTATGAATTATTATATTAAAGATACAATAAATAAAAATTTATCAGTTAGAGAATTAGAATTTAAGATTAAATCTAATGAATATGAAAGACTTCCGGAATCTACTAAAAATAAATCAGCAGAACAAAAAGAATCTGATTTAGTTGATTTTATCAAGAATCCAATTTTGATTAAAAATAGCAATAAGTATGATATATTTTCAGAAAAAGTATTACAAAAATTAATTTTGGAAGATATTGTATCTTTCATGAAAGAGTTAGGAACTGGATTTAGTTTTATAAATAATGAATTTAAAATTAAAGTAGGAGATAGTTATAATTATATCGATTTACTTTTGTATAATATTAAGTTTAAATGCTATGTTGTAATAGAACTGAAGGTAATTAAGTTAAATTCAAATCATACAGGTCAAATTCAAAATTATATGAATTATATTGATAAAAATGTAAAAGGTATTGATGATAATAAAACTGTTGGCATTATTATTTGTAAACAAAATAATCAGTATGTAATAGATTATTGTTCTGATGATAGAATAATTGCAAGAGAATATGAATTAGTGTGATATTAAAAGAACAGATTATATAATCTGTCCTTATTAAATATGGTATCTCCTTTGTTCTTCAGCATAATTTTTAAATACAATACTTGTAATATCTTTTCCGGATATTGTATCGAAAGCAAAATCGTAACATAACAAGCCTTTTGGCATTGAGGGATTGAGTGGTGTTTTTAATGGAGTGAAATGTATTTTAGGATTTATTGACATATAATTTCTTAAAATATCTTGTATTTCCTCAACACCTTTGAAATTATTCTGTTCAATAGCACGATATCCAGAAATAATTGTATATTCAACATTTCCTTCCGTAGTACTAGGAATTTGCTTTAACATTTCTACAACTATACCGAAAATATTTTTAGGGTCGGCGTGACCACAAATTCCAAATTTATTTTTTCTATCGTATAATAGGATTCCAAAACAAGTATCTAAAGCTTGTGTACCAATAATTGGTTTATCAGAGGTTGAAACAACAACTTGATCCATATCCGCAATATTTGAATGAGTGATTAATTCATTACTTTCATCAATAGTTTGATAATAATCATTTGGCATTCTATCAGGTGAAGTACCTTTATTATATTCAATATAATCATTTCTATTTATATCCAAAATATTTTTATTTTCCATAATATCACCACATTAATTATATCATAACTTTTATATAATAAATAAATAATTCGACTTACTTTTTGATAGTCACCACATGGGGATTATGATCATATTAGAGAATCTATTAATTTAATAAATAATTTCAAGGTTAAAAATGTAGTATTTAATTGTGGAAGTTATAACAATTTATAAAATACTTTAATAAGTTCATTAGATAAAAAGAATATTAATTATTATAGTTGCTCGGATGAAATTAATATGAATAAATATAGTTTAAAAATACTTAATACTAATATATATAAAAATGAAAACAATAATTCAAGTGTTGTTTATTTTGATTATAATAATTATAAATTTTTATTTATGGGAGATGCTTCTATAAATAGAGAAAAAAGATATTAGGTAAGTATAATTTAGGTAATATAGACTTTCTAAAAGTTGGTCATCATGGTTCAAATACAAGTTCTAGTAAGGGATTTATAAATAGTATTAATCCTAGGTATTCATTTATTAGTGTTGGAAAAAACAATAGATATGGTCA
>HF990807.1:0-9941 GCA_000436255.1 Clostridium sp. CAG:1193
CTCCCCAAAATGACTCTTTCATATTATCACCTCTATTATTGATTATATCAAAAAATAATAGAGGAATAAAGATTATTCCTCTATTATCAATTCTTTTACAAACTTATCCATTCTATTTTTAATTATTAATAACATATTATTTAAAGTGTCACATGATTCTTTATAATCTAGATAAATTGGTATACTATTTAATTCTTTTTCTTTTTGTTTTAATTCTTCTTCTTTTAAAATAGAAGGACGTCTTACTAAATCTTTTTCTATTTGTTTTATCTCATTAACTAAAGAGTTAATATCTTCATTATTGCTTATTTTATTAGTAAGTGATACATAGTTTTTATACTCACTACTTTCTTTTATATTAGTAATTAATGCATCTATCTTTTTTATAATATCGTTATTCATCTAATACACCATCTAAACTCCATGTTTTTGCATCTGTTATTTTTACATTTACTATTTTACCAATATAACTTAAATCTGCTTTTACATTTACTAATTTATTTTCTTTAGAATATCCACTTAACATACCCTCTTTTTCACTTTTTCCATCTATTAATACTGATAAAGTTTTATTAAGCATACGGTCATTTGATTCTTTTGAATACTTATTTATTAAATCATTTAAGATTTGTAATCTTTCTTCTTTTTCTTCTTTAGTAACATTATCTTTTATATTTGCAGCAGGTGTTCCTACTCTTGGTGAATATATAAATGTGTATGCTAAATCATATTTGCATTCATTTACTATATCAAGGGTTTCTTTAAAATCCTCCATAGTTTCATTTGGAAATCCTACTATAATATCTGTAGTTAAACTTAAGTCTTTAATGTTTTCTTTTAATTTTTTTACTAATTCTAGGTATGATTCTTTAGTATATTTTCTTCCCATTAATTTAAGAATTCTATTGCTACCACTTTGTACTGGCAAATGAATATAAGGAAGTACATTTTCATTTTCTTTTATTACTTTAATCATATCATCATTAAAATCCCATGGATGAGATGTAACGAATTTTATTCTCTCTATTTTAGTATTTGCAACATCTTGTAATAAATTTGACATATCATATTTCATATCTTTAAAATCTTTTCCGTATGCATTTACATTTTGTCCAAGTAAAGTTACTTCTTTATATCCTTCTTTTACTAATTCTTCTACTTCACGCACTATATCTTTTGGAAGTCTACTTCTTTGTTTTCCTCTTGTATAAGGAACTATACAATAAGTACAAAATTTATCACATCCATACATAATATTAACCCATGCTTTAAACTTATTTTCTCTTTTTACTGGTATATCTTCAACTATATCTCCTTCTTTACTCCAAACATCTATTTGCTGTTTATTATTTTTAATACTATTATAAAGAGCATCTGGTAAAGAATGTAAGTTATGTGTTCCGATTACAAAATTAACCCATTTATACTTATCCATCAATGTATTAATTACAACTTCTTCTTGAGCCATACATCCACATATACCAATCATAAGAGGTCTTTCTTCTTTTATATGCTTAAGTCTTCCTAACATTCCATAAACTTTATTATGAACATTTTCTCTTATTGCACATGTATTTAGTATAACTAAAGATGCATCATCTATTCCAAGTGCTTTTTTATATCCCATGCCTTCTAACATCGCACATATATTTTCAGAATCTCTTTCATTCATTTGACATCCGTAAGTTCTTACATAATATTTTTTATTATCTCCTAAATGTTTATATTCATCTTTAATTTTAAAACCACGTATAATTTTAACTTCTTCTTTTCCTCTAGTTCTTGCATTTTTAAAATCAGGTGTATTCATAAAATCACTCCTTAACAAGTTAATATTTTATCATAAAATATATATAAAAACAAAGAAAACTATATAACAATTATATAGTTTTTAAAATAAACTTAACTGACTAGTTTCTGGCATACCTTCTAATATACCCATTGCTCGCATTTTATCTGCAACTGGTTGTGATACTTTACCTCTTTGAACAATATCCTCAATACTAAAGAATTCTTGTTTTTCTCTTTCTTCAACTAATTTTCTTGCAACAACGTCTCCTAAACCTTCTATTGCATTAAATGGTGGATATATTGAATTATCATCTTTTACATCCCATATAGTTGAATTACTTTTATATAAATCAACGGGTAAGAATTTAATTCCTCTTGCAGTTGCTTCAAGTGCCACTTTAAGACTTTCAAGTGTGCCCATTTCTCTATTAGTAGCATCAAATCCTTTGTTTTGTATTTCTATTATTTTTGCTTTTATAGCATCATACCCTTTTATCATAACTTCTACATCTACATCTGTTGCTTTGCATGTTAACCATGATGCATAGTAATAAACTGGCATATGCACTTTATACCATGCAATTCTAAATGCACTTATAACATATGCAGCAGCATGTGCTTTTGGGAACATGTATTTAATTTTTTGACATGAATTAATATACCAATCTTCTATTCCTGCTTCTTTCATAGTTTTTACATGTTCCATCCAACCTTCCGGATCTTTTGAAGCTTTACCTTTTCTAACAAACTCCATTATTTTAAATGCTTTAATTGGTTTTACACCATGATACATTAAATAAACCATTATATCATCACGACATCCAATTACATCTTTAAATGGAACTATTTTATTTTTAATAAGTTCTTGTGCATTGCCTAACCATACATCTGTACCATGAGAAAGACCTGATATTTTAATTAATTCTGCAAATGTTGTAGGCTTTGTTTCTGCAACCATACCTATTGTAAATGGAGTTCCAAATTCAGGTATTCCAAGTGTTCCTGTTTCACATAATATTTGTTCATTAGTAACTCCAAGTGCTTTTGTTGATGTAAATATACTCATTGTTTCTTTATCATCAAGTGGTACTTTAGTTATATCTGTATGTGTTAAATCTTGAATCATACGTAATTGCGTTGGGTCAGAATGTCCTAGTATATCAAGTTTTAATACGCATTGATCTATCGCATGGTAATCAAAATGTGTTGTTCTCCATGCAGATGAATCATCTTCTGCTGGAAATTGATATGGTGTAAAATCAAATACATCCATATAATCCGGTATAACTACTATACCTCCTGGGTGTTGTCCTGTTGTTCTTTTAACACCCGTACATCCAATTGCAAGTCTTTCCATTTCAACATTTCTTTTAGACATTCCTTTTTCTTCTAAATATCCTCTTACATATCCAAATGCTGTTTTATCTGCAACTGTACCTATTGTTCCTGCTCTATATACATTATCATCACCAAATAATACTTTAGTATAAGCATGAGCAGATGCTTGATTTAAATCACTAAAGTTTAAATCTATATCTGGTACTTTATCTGCATTAAAACCTAGGAATGTAGCAAATGGCATATCTTGTCCATCTTTATATAATGCTTCACCACATTTTGGACATTTTTTATCTGGTAAATCAAATCCAGTTGAATAATTTTTACCTAAAGGGATTCCTTCATCATCATTAAATATACTAGTTTTACAATTTAGACAACGATAATGAGCTGATAATGGATTAACTTCTGTTATACCCATCATTGTTGCAACAAATGATGAACCAACAGATCCACGGGAACCTACTAAATATCCTTCATCATTAGAGTGTTTAACTAATCTTTGTGCAATTAAGTATATAGGATCAAATCCACCGCCTATAATTCCACCAAGTTCTTTTTTTAATTTTTTCTCTAAAGAGTTATCGTTAAGGTCTCCATCTTCTTCATTCCAATTTTCTTTTAAGTGAGTCTTAATTAATTCTCTTACACTATCAAAACCTTCTAGTATTGTTTTATGTACACATGCAAAAGTTTTATTAATTAATTCTTCATCACTAATATCTTTATTTTCTTTCTTTATATTGTCTAATGTATATTTATATACAACATCTCCATATAACTCTGTAGATATTCTTTCTTCTATATTGTGTGGGAGTGGATCACCATACCATTCTTTTGCTTTATCATATACTAAATCTGTTACTACTCTTGGACAATCTAAGTAACTTTTTCCATCATCACTTTTAACTCTTGGTGAAAATGGTATACCTTTTGTATCTATTATAACTTCTATTTCATCTATTAAATCTAGAAAATCATTAGTATTTTTAACTACTATTTCATATGCTAAATCATTACCTAAAAATGCAAAATCATTAAGCATTTCATCAGTAGTTCTAAAGTGTTGTGATGGTATTTCTTTTATTTCTCTTTTAGCAAGAGGATGACGTCCTCCACCAGGTACTTTTTGATTAACTATAATCTCTCTATATATTTTATCTTCTCTTTTAAAATGATGTACATCTCCTGTAGCTACTATTATTTTACCTGCTTCTTTTGTAGCATTTATTATTTTCCTAATACGATCTTGTAGCTCATTAACATCTTTAAAATCACTAAGTTGGATTAAATGACCATACACTTCAGGAGGTTGAACCTCAACATAATCATAGAAATTAATTATATTTGTAAGTTCTTCTTTTTCTTTACTTCCTGCTTCTTTAAATACTTCACTTTCATAGCAACCACTACCAATTAATAAACCATCTCTTAATTCATTTAATTTACTTCTTAAAATTCTTGGAGTTTTATATAAATATACTGTGTTTGCAAGTGAAATTATTTTAAATAAATTTTTAAGTCCTTTTTTATTTTTGGCAATTGCATTAAAGTGAAATGTTCTTCCGAATTTATGTATTTCATTTTTTGATATTAAACTATCTAAATCAGATATTTTCTTAATATTTTGATTTGTAATTTTTTCAAGCATTTTATGAAATACATATGCAGTACCTTCTGCATCATAATCTGCTCTATGGTGTGCATCTTCTTCCCAAGGCACATTATATCTTTTAACAAGTGCACTTAATCCGTGACGTGAAAATCCTTGATCTATTACTCTTGATAATTCAAGTGTATCTATTACTGTATTTTTAAACTCACCTAAATTATATTTTTTCATAGACATTTCTATAAATGAAATATCAAATTTAGCATTGTGTGCGACCATTGGTAAGTCACCAGCCCAATCTAGGAATCTTTTAGTTACTTCTTCTTCATTATCTTTATCTTTTACCATTTCATCAGTAATACAAGTTAACTCAGTTATTTTATCTGGTATATGTCTACCTGGATTTATTAATTCATCAAATCTATCAATTATAATTCCTTCTTTTATTTTTACTGCACCTATTTCAATCATTTGATCTCCACCAGCAGCATTAAATCCGGTAGTTTCAGTATCAAATACAACAAATGTATTAGACATAAGATCTTCATCTGTAGGCCTTACTACTATATTTACTGTATCATCAACTAATGTAAGTTCAGTACCATATAATCCTTTAAAATGTTTACTTTTATCTTCTATTTTTTTATTATGATCATTAATTAATGAATATGCGATTGGGAATGCTTGACAACCATTATGGTCAGTTATTGCAACACCTCTATAACCCATATTAATGGCATTAGTAACTAACTCGCATGTATGTTTACCTAAATCAAGATTAGTAATACCATCCATTTGACTCATCATTGTATGAGCATGAAGTTCAACTCTTTTTACTGGCGCATCATCTACTATTTTTTTATCTTTAGAAGGTATTTCCATTATATCTTTAGCATTTAATACTATTTCTCTTGAATATGGATCATTTTTTGTAAATCCTTTTATTTTTATCCATTTACCAACTTTTAGTTTAGAACATAACGCACTAAATTCTTTCGCATCACGAGAAAATAATTTACAATAAATACTATCAGTATTATCACTTATTTTTAAAGTTAATATTTTAAATGGTGTTTTAGATGATTCAAAAGCATCTACACCAAATATATAACATTCAAGCACAAGATTTCCCTCTTCACCCATAATATTTCTTATTTCAGTATTAACTTCTTCTGTTATTTCACTACCAATAATTACTTTAGAGTCTTCCTTTTTAGTTTCTTTTTTTAACTCTTTAGTCTCCTGTTCTATCTCTTTTTTTATCTCTTCATTCTTCTTCTCATTAATAAATATTTTTATCTCATTATTAAATCCGCATTCAATAAATCTTTTTTTTATTATATCTATATACTCATTTAATCTTGACTCTTCTGCTTTACTTAAGACTTCTATAACTATATCATCATTATCTATGTATACACTATTTTCTATAAATATTTTAGAAGCCATTCCGTGTAAATCATTAATTATCATTTTATAATAAGAAAGTAGATAATCATAATTAACATTTTCATATTTAATTATTAAACTAGTACTTAATATTTTTTCATTATCTGTAAATGTTTTATTTATTAAACTATTAAAATCATTATACACATCAATATTTAAAGTACTTTTTAAGGATAATTTAAATAAACAAGTCTTATTACTTTTACTAATTACTATTTTATCTAAAACGCCATCAGTAAAATATGCATAATAATCCTCGTTCATATGTATTTTATCAAGTAATAATTTTAATTTATCATGCATGTTATCACAACCTTCTTTTGTCATTAGTTATTATAACATTTATATTAATTAGAACAAAGAAAAAATTCAAAATAAATTTGAATTTTAATTACATACTTAATATATATGGGTCAGTGCTTGTTCCACTTCCGCTTGTTATTTTTACACCTGACTTTAAGTATAAAGCTGGATAAACTGGCATTGAAACACTTGCATTACCACTATCTACACTACCATCATTATAAATACGCCATACATAAGATGAAGTATCAGATCTAGAAGCTGGTGAAAATGCCCACATTGATGTACCAGAATGCATCCAATTATTATTTTTACATATAAATTTATTATTTGCATCTAGAGTACGCATATCTGTTTTACACGTAGTCTCACTACTTGCATATGCATAATCTGTTATATATGGTAATCCAATATATCCTGTCCAAGAAGTTGTTCTTGTTATTGTATCATCAGTACAAGATGTACATATTTTACCATTTACAGTGCCTCTTTCTGCATTATAAGAAGAAATGGTTCCTAATGTTTTATTATATGTTAACGATGAAAATCCAATTGCACCTGTATTCCATGTATGATTATCTATCATTGATTTTGCTGTTTCATTCAAGCTTGCCGCTGGACACGTTGTTGTTGCATTCTTTGATGATTTATAACATGTTACATCAGATCCACCATAATATTTTGTATTTAAGTATCCTTTTAAATCAGATACACTCCATTCATTTATACCATATCCCATATTTACTGATGAATCACTTGAATCCCATGATAAATTACCTAATTTTTCATTTCTAATTATTTTAACATTATTACCAAATATTCCTATTACTCTCCAAGTTTCATCATTAAACTTAACATAGTTATTTGGATTTGCACCAGAATATCTTAAATTATGATCGGTTGTATTATCACTAACCATTTCTCCAGTTGATTTAAGTGCTTCAACTGCATTTCCAGTAACTTTCATCTTAAGTGTGTATGGATCAGTACTTGTTCCTGTTCCACCTGTTATTTCTACACCTGACTTTAAGTATACTGTTGGGAAAACAGAATGCGCACGAGATGCTTTGTCACGGTTCGCACTCCCAAACCACACGCCGTTAGCAACGCCCGAAAAGGCAATAGGTGACAGTGTCCACATTTCTTCATCACTTGTACTTCCATAGTGCATCCAATTGTTCTTTTTACATACATAGTTATTATTAGAATCTTCCGACTGCATATCTGTCTTACACACAGCTTCACTACTTGCATATGCCCAGTCTGTTACATAAGGTAGTGCAACGTATCCAGTCCATGAAGTTGTTCTTTCTATTGTATCATTACAATTAGCTCCGATTGTACATATTTTACCATTTGTAGTGCCTCTTTCTGCATTATAAAATGGTACTGTGTTTAATGCGTGAGTTTCTTGATTAGCAATAGTTGCGTCACTTACATTTATTGCACCTGTATTCCATGTATGATTATCTATCATAAATTTTGATGCTGCGTTTAAACTTACTGAAGGACATGTAGTTGTTGCATTATTTACTTCGTTATAACAAGTTACAGCAGACCCACCATAATACATTGTATTTAAATATTCCTTTAAATCGGCCTGACTCCACTCATTTACACCATATCCCATGTTTATTAATGAATCACTTGAATCCCATGATAAATTACCAATAGATTCACTTCTTATTAATTTAATGTTATCACCAAATATTCCAATTATTCTCCATAATTCATTATTAAATTTAACATAGTTATTTGGATTTACACCTTGATATCTTAGATTATGATCAGTTGTATTATCTCTTACCATTTCTCCATTTGATTTAAGTACGTCTGTTGCAGTTCCTGACGTTTTCATTGTGAAATTTACATTATCATCTACATTATATTGATAACTACATTCTATATCGTTATTATTTCCAGTTAAACTATTTCTTAGTGGAATATTTATTGTTAATAATGATGTGAATGCTCCATTACTACTTGATGTTATATTAGTTACATCTAAATCATCATAAAATTTATAACTTGATGGTATTTTTTCTTTAGTATCTCCATATGTAAATATACTATTTTTTTTATCTATTCTAAGTTCTCTTGTTGATCCATCTGTATATGTTACTGTATAGCAATTATCTCCACACGTTGTAAATGATTTCATTGTTTTATTTAGAAAATCTTTTTGTATTGTACTATTTACAACTGATGAGAATGCTACATAATCATTATATGCAATATTTTTTTGCTGTTTTTGTTGTAATGTTAGTACTGTTTTAAATAATGATATTGTTACTATTGTTATTAGTACAAAGCATACTAATAATTCAACTAAAGTAAAACCATTTCTTTTTTTATTCATATGATCACCTACTATAAGATAATTATACATTTTTTTTATTTTTTTTACAATATAAAAGAGGGTTTACCCTCAGATATATTTAATTATATAAGTTATATGTAATTTTCGTTTACCTCGTTATCTATTTGTTCTTCTACATCATCTAGTGTATCCCAAGATTCATCATCATCTTCTACTAATATTTTTGCTTTTGTATCTCCAATAATTTCTATTCCTAACTCTTTTTCTATTGTAAATGTGATATCATTATCTTTTATTTCTACTTTCTTACATGTAGGTTGTTTTAAACTTCTTACTATTACTTCTGTATCAGGTGTTATTTCACCATTTTTTACATTTACAATACTAGTGTTTGTATATGTAATTTTTTTACTTATTACATTTGTTTTTGTATCATTATCATATGAATACCAAATATTAACATCAAAACTTCCATCTATTACTATTTTGCCAGAGTTTGGATATCCTTTAAAAGCATGATTAATTACCCAACAACCTAGTACAGTTGTAGGAATAGTTTCTGGTGTTACTGTATATGAATCACTAAAACTTTTTTTACCTTTCCCAATTACTGCTTTAGTAACAATTTCTTTATATACTGCCACTTTAATCCCTCCTCACTTTAATTTATGATATTTATACTAAAAAAGTGCCTATGAGTTTTCTAATCTTACAATAATTACATCTTCTCCTATTTTTTGTATTTGATTAAAACTTATTAATAACTCACCTCTACTAGTAAAAAAACCACTAAATCCGTTTTTTTCTATTACAAGTGAATCAATTTTACCACTATAAGGATCTATTTTTATGTCGATTATATTACCAATTTTAGTTCCATCACTAATATTTATGACATCTTTTTTTTGTAAGAGTGATAATTTCATAACCTCACCAATAAATATTATTTAAAATGAAAAGTTTTTATTACTATTTAATTAACTTTTTAACATCTTTTATTGCATTTTTTTCAAGTCTTGATACTTGTGCTTGTGAAATACCTATTTCTTCACTTATTTCAACTTGAGTTTTTCCCATTAAATATCTATCTATTAATATTCTTTTTTCTTTATTTGGTATTTTGTTTAA
>HF990807.1:9968-36101 GCA_000436255.1 Clostridium sp. CAG:1193
TGTTTAAAGCATCTTTTAAATATATACTTATATCCCAACTATTAATATTATCTTTTTTATCTTCTAATTGGTCTTGCAAGTATATTGTATCTCCTCCATCGTTATAAATGGGTTCATGCATACTTACTGGTTCTTTTAAACTATCAAGTGCTAAAATTATTTCTATTTCTTTTAAATCAAGCATTTTTGCTATTTCTTCATTACTTGGCTCAACCCCGTTTTTACTTGTTAATTCATCTTTTAATTTTATTACTTTATATGCAATATCTTTTGTACTTCTTGATATTCTTATACTATTATTATCTCTTAAGTATCTTTTTACCTCACCATCTATCATAGGTACTGCATATGTACTAAATTTAACATTATGTGATAAATCAAAATTATCTATTGCTTTTATTAAACCAACACATCCAATTTGAAATAAATCATCCATATTATCTATTCTGTTATTAAATTTTTTAAGAAGTGAAAGCACTAATTTTAAATTGCCATTAACAAGTATACTTCTTGCACTCTCATCTCCACATTTTAATCTTGAAAATAAATCATTCATTTCTTTATTATTTAATACTTTTATATCAGATGTATTTACACCACTTATATCTACTTTGCCTTTACCCATATAAAAATCCCTCCAACATAATATTGAAAGCATTTTTATATATTTATTCACAAATATAATATTTAAACCATTTATTAAGTTTTATTTTGGTTCATAAAAAAACATCTAATAAATATTAGATGTTATTTAAATATTCCTTTTAATTTTTCTTTAATTTGATCTTTACTAAATGGTTTTGATAAGTAATCTATAAATCCTTCACTTTTATATTTTTCTTCTGATCCTGCTATCGCATCTGCTGTAAGTGCTATTACTGGTGTATTAAAATTAGGTATTTTCTTTAATTCTTCTAATGCTATTTCTCCATTCATTACTGGCATCATTATATCCATTAATATAACATCATAATGTTTGTTTAATACTTTTTCTACACACTCTTTTCCGTTATAACATTCATCTACTTCTTTAAATCCTAGAGTATCTATACTCTTTTTTGCTACTTTTATATTTAGCTTATTATCATCTACTATTAATATACTCTTATTACTATAATCTATATTTACTCTTTCTTTTATAACCCCTATATCTATTAGTTGTGTCTCTGTTAAATCTTTATTCATCTTACTTATCTTTTGTGGAATACTTACTACAAATATTGATCCTGTTCCAAATTTTGATGATACATTTATTTTTCCACCCATAAGATCTACTAATTTCTTTGTTATTGCTAGTCCTAATCCTGTTCCTTCTGTTGTTGTATTCTTCTCTACATCAAGTCGTTCAAACTTATTAAATAATTTCTTTATGTTCTCTTCTTTTATTCCTATTCCTGTATCTTTTACACTTATTAATAATGTACATTTATCTCCTTCATTTATACACTTTGCACTTACTTCTATATATCCTTCATTTGTATACTTAATTGCATTTGATATAAGATTATTTAATATTTGCTTTATATGTAGTTTATCTCCTAGTAATTCATATGGTATATCTTCTGCTATATCAAGTCTCATCTCTACTTGTTTTGTACCTATTCTTACTTTATTTACTTTTACTAATGTTGTTAGTTCTTTCTTAAAATCATATGGTACTTCTATTATCTCTACTTTATCACTTTCTATCTTATTTATATCCATTATATTACCTACTATTTCTAGTAATGTATGTGATGCGGATACTATATCATTTAAATCCTCTTTCATTGAACTTGGACATTCTTCTTTTTCTTTCATATCTTCTGAAAGCCCTACTATCGCATTTAGAGGTGTCCTTATTTCATGTGACATACTTGATAAAAAGTCACTTTTTGCTCTATTTGCTCTTTCTGCATTCTCTTTTGCTATATTTAATTCTGCTATCATTTTTACATCTGGATTCTCTATTGTAAAATAAAGAAGATATGAAATTATAGTATGTGTAAATGTCATAAGTAATAATTCAGGTTTTAAAAACTGAACAATAGTTGATATACTCCCTATAACTATTAGTGCAATAAGTGGAATATACTTTTTTAATCTTTTTTTATCAAATGTAATAGCGATCTTAATTATCCCTAAAATTATAAATAAAAATGTCATAGAATAAACAATAAGTACTGGTATACCGCTAGGTAAAATCAAATTATTTGTTTTAGTATAATTAACTGGTAAAACTAATACTAATATTGATAATAGAATAATAATATATTTATATATTTTATTTAAGTTCTCTTTTTTTGCTATAACATTTATATACATTGAAAAATATGCTACCCAAAAAACATAATACACTAATATAAGTTTTGTACTAATGACGTAAATTAAATTGTTTTCAGTAATTCCTACTTTTATTAATACATAATTTGTAAATTCTATTATTGGCCCTAATAAAGTACAAATTAGAATTTTAGAAAACATTTTAGTTTCTGCGTGATCAATTCTCTTTTTACCGAAAAATATTATTACTAAAATGAATGTAAAAATAAAACTACATATAGTAAAAGATATATTCATAATTACACCTACCTTAAAATAAGTATACCACGCATTAAATAAAATAAAAAGACATGCTATTTACTTTTTACAGCAAGTCTTTTAAATATACTTTTCTTTTTACACTTTTCTTTTTCTATTTCTTCAAAATATATACATTTTAAATCTTTTATTTTTGTTTTCATCATTAGATTTCTTGGTATTTCATCTAATTCTTTATAAAATGTTGGAGCATGCATCATATCAAGTTTAGTTATAATATCTGTATATAATTTAGAATTAATTTGTTTTTTTAATTCTTCGTTAACATAATCTTCATAAACTATAAAACACGCAGGTGCTTCTTTTTCTTTTTCATCTGGAATTCCAATAACCGCACAATCTTTAATTCCAGTTATTTCTTTTGCTACATTTTCTATTTTTGGTGCCCAAACTTTATGCCCATCTCTTACAATTAGACCCGATTTTCTTCCCATACAGAATGTATGTCCAGCAGGGTCAATATATCCAAGATCTCCTGTGTGATACCATTTAGTTCCATCACTATGAGTAATTAATGCTTCATCTGTATTTTTTCTATCATTATAATATTCTTTAAATACATTAGGATTACTTGCAAGATAGCATATTTCTCCTACTTCATAATACATAAGTCCTTTATTATAATTTTCATCATCAATACATCTGGTATTATTTTCACTATCATATGCAAAAATTGCCACATCGTTTCCAGGGAATACTACTCCGACACAACCTTCATAGTAAGTATCTTTATTTTTAAGTACTCCATTAGGATTTTGTGCTGGTCCACATGTTTCAGATGTGCCTAATGCATTTTCTATTACTGCACTTGATCCACACTTTCTTAAAACTTCATTTGCTTCTTTTTCTAAAGATAACTCAAGTAAATCTCCACCAGAAATAAGATGTTTTTTCTTACTAAAATCTACATATCTTCCTTTTTCATTTTCTTTTTTTACATAATCACAAATTCTTTGTATTAAAAGAGGCCCAACAAGTGCAACTGTACTTTCATCATTTAGTATTTCTTTAGCACAATTAACTGGGTTAAAAAGTGGACTTAATGATGTAGTAACTCCCCATACTATAGCAAGAACTATATCATACCAAAAATATGAACTTGATGGAGGCATTGGATTAAACATAGAATCAGTACTATCTATATCAAATTCTGAATAAAGTTGTTTATATAAAGAACTTAAGAAGTTTTCATTAGTTGTTACAACACCCTTTGATTCACCTGTTGAACCGCTTGTTGGAAATATTGCAACACTTTCATTTTCTTCATATGGTTCAATTATATCTTCCATTTTTAAATTACTATTTTCATATTTTTTTATTGCATCATAAAAACTTACCCATTTTTTATTTTTACTACTTTTAATTTTTAGTAAAGATGCACTTTCTGATAAACTTATAATTGATTTTTCAAACTTTGACATATTAGGAATACTTCCTTTAATTGGTAAGTAAATTACCTGGTCTACTGAATCAATACTTTTTAATTTTGAATAGAATAAATCTAATGTAATTAAACATTTAGAATTTGATTCTTTTATGCATTTTTCAATATATTCTTTATTACTTGTAGGGTCTATTGGTCTTACTATGCCACCAATTAAATTTATAGCAAAAAAAGCATATATAGATTCAGGAACTGAAGGCGTGCATATAACTACTATATCACCTTTTTTTATTCCATAATCATTCTTAAGTACATTTGCAAACTTAATACTATTTTCTACAAGTTCTCCAAAAGTAACCTTTCTATCACATCTATATGCAACTAAATCTTTTATAGATTCTGCTTTTTCAAGTGCTATTTTGCTAATTCTTTCTCTTGGAAAATCTTTATCTAAAACTTCTTTACTAAAATATTGGCGATATGGTCTATCTTCTAAACCATATCCACTTAAAGAAAAACCCAATTTAGATTCTGTATCACTAACTAATTTAACTATTTCTTCACGAGTAATTGGTCTTGTACTATTACTTGATAAGTTATATATATGATCTAATACTTCGTCTTTCATAATATATCCCCCTTTTTATACCAATATTATATATAAAAAATAAAAAATGTCAAATTTTACAATTTGACATTTCAAAAAGATACCAGTAAATAACTAATATTCAATATTTTTTATCAAGAATATAACATTATAATAACGCTTTTTACTGCCTAGTCAAAACAATTTTTTTAAATTGTTTTTTGCCTTTTTGAATAATTAATTCACCATTTTTAAAATCTTTTGTAGTAATTACTTTGTTAATATCATTTTCTTTTATAGCGTTTACACTTATACCATTTTGTTCAATCATTCTTCTTCCCTCAGATTTTGATAAAACAATATTTGATAAATTTAATAAATCTGTTAATAGCAATCCATTTTCCAACATATGCTCTTTTATTTCAAATATTTCAATATTTTCAGGTGCCCCACCCTTAGCTACTGTATTATATCTTTCTTCAGCTTGATTAATAAATTCTTCTCCATGATACATTTTAATTATTTCTTCTGCATATTTCCTATGTGCCATTAATATATCTTCGTTCATCCACTTTTCTACATCTTTCATATCTAAATCTGTAGTAAGATTAAAATAATCTAATAGCACAGCATCAGGTATTTTCATAGCTTTTTCATACATTTTTTCAGGAGTTTCATCTACTCCGATATAATTTCCTAATGATTTAGACATCTTTTCCTTACCATCTAATCCTACTAATAAAGGAAAACACATTACATCTTGTGGTTCTTGATCATAGTCTTTTTGTAACTCTCTACCAACTAGCAAATTAAATGTTTGATCTGTTCCACCTATTTCTATATCAGCATGTAATGCAACTGAATCATATCCTTGCATTAACGGATATAAAAATTCATGAATACCAATTGGGATATTATTGTTAAATCTATTTTTAAAATCATCCCTTTCAAGAATTCTTGCTACTGTATATTTTCCAGTTAATTTAATAACATCTTCAAATGACATTTTTCCTAACCAATCCGAATTATACACAATTCTTATTTTTTTAGGATCCAATATTTTAGAAACTTGTTTAAAATATGTTTCACCATTTTTTCTTGTCTCTTCAAATGATAACGATGGTCTAGTTTTAGATTTTCCAGATGGATCTCCAATCATTGCTGTAAAATCACCTATAACAAAAACTATGTCATGTCCCAATTCTTGCAATACTTTTAATGCACGTAATGGCACCGTATGACCTAGATGTAAATCAGGTCTTGACGGATCAGCACCAAATTTTACTATTAATTTTTTTTCACTATTTAATTTTTTTAATAATGTTTCCTTATTATAAATATCAACAGTTTTTCTCAGTATTAATTCAATTTTTTCATCTTTTGTCATTTTATCCCTCCTTAATAAAAAACACGATAAACAATCCTCATAAGGACGATTTATCGCGGTACCACCTTAATTTATGAATCGAAATTCATACGCTCAATAAGCTATAAAGTAGCAACCTTTAAACTCATAATGTGTATTTCAACTATATCATTTCGTTTATTTTCACCAAACATAAACTCTCTAAATTTAAAATAATATACTTTACTATTCATTAATCAACATTCATAAATAATTCAATTATATTATATAATAAAATACAATTTATTGAAAAGCTTTTGTTAATATTTTATTTTACATTTATTACTAAATTTTATTCTATTTTACTGAGTTTTATTGATAATTATTAATATTACCAATTCTTTTTAACATACCCATATTCTTCAAAAGAATCAGTACAATTATCATGAAAACAATTATTTATCGTAAATTTGTATAAATTTCTAATACTTTAAACTCTAGGGATTTATTATATTCGTATGTCTTCTTAAATGCCCATTTCCAATTCCACAAATTTCAATTAATATTTTCATTCAAAAATCGTCTCCATAATATGCTTATTATCTTTATCTTTAATTACTTTTACAATCGAGCCATTAATTAATGTATGTACCGGCTCTGTGTGTCCTATATCTGTATTTATAAAAATTGGAATGTTTAAATCAAAAAGATTATAATTAATTGCATCTTTTAGTGTTATACCTGTATAATTAATTTCATCTTCTATTCTTCCAAATAAAATGCCTTTACACCCTATAAACCATCCGGCATTTTTAAATTGCCACATTGTTCTTAATATATCTTCATTTGTCATTTCTGCTACATCAAAATACCAAATTATTCCGTCTTCTTTATATTTCTTTATAAATTTTTTTACACAATCATATTTTGTTCCTATTATATCTTTTAAAGAATCTAAACATCCTCCTATAATTCTTCCCTTAAATTCTCTATCTTCTGTTATACATTCCCATGGTTGTTCTATTTTATCACTATCTATTTTATATCCATATTCAATTTGTTTTGGCGTTTTTCCATTTAAAAATTCTATATTGTTTTTTATCATTAATTCTGGTAAGTTATCTTCGCCAAAAGATTTAGCATTAAAGCTATAAATTGTTGCAATATCCAATTTAGTTGTTATATAAATTAACAAAGGTGTAATATCAGATTGACCTTGTACCCACTTTGTATTTTTTTTAAATTGATCAAATTTTATTAAATCCATAATTTGAACCAAAAAATCTCCACCCGAACACGCTATCAATGCTTTTATTTCTTTATTTTTAATTGCATTGTTTAATTCAATTGATCGATTAAATGCAGATGAACTAACACCATTTTCAGTATTTCTCACATATTTATCTTCTATTACCTTATATCCATAACTATTTAATTTTTTTAACGCTTTTTCAAGTTTTTTTATTTTTTCACTTTTTACACCATTTGATGGTGAAATTATTTCTATTGTATCATTTTTATTTACTTTTTTAGGATAAATCATTTTTTTAATTCCTTTATTTTATCTTTCTTTTTATATTTTTTAACCGCGTCAATTAAGAATCTATAAAAAATAATTCTTTTAAATAATAATATTCTTAATTATTCTTTAAATAATCTGCAAGGCTATAGTATGCATCAGTATTCCACATTTTGCATCTTTTTTCATCATCATAGTTAGCCATAGTTTTATTATATCCATCTGGTATAAATATAAAATCCCAACTCCATCCATACGTTCCTGATTTAGAATGTGTAATTTTACCTTTTGTAATAGATTTAAATATAATTGGTTCATTTTTATATTCACAATATGCAAATACTTCAACAAAAGAAGCATTTCTATTTTCTTCATTAGTAAGAAGTTTTAATATCCCATCTTCCCCTATTTTTTCATCTACATAATGTGTATATGGACCAGGAAATCCATTTAATGCATCTATAAAAAGTCCTATATCATTTACTAATACATTACATTTTAGTTTCTCACTAGCTTCTTTTGCTTTATATATAGCTACTTCTTCAGTAGTATCTGCTTGAATTTCTGTTAGTTCAATTTTAATATTATTTACTTTTATATTTAAGGGTTCAAGTATACTTTTAGCACTTAATATTTTAGATTTATTACCTGTTACATATGTTATTTCTTTCATAGAATTCTCCTATAACTTTTTGATTTCATTAATTATACTTTCTAATTTTTCTATGCTTATTGTTTGCTTTTTATCAGTTAATGCTTCATCTGGAATGTCATGTACCTCAATTTCAAGTCCATCACAACCACATGCAACACTAGCTTTTGAAATAGATTCTATCATGTATCTATTACCACATGCATGTGATGGAACTATAAATATTTTAAAATTAGTATTATGTTTAATATATGGTATTGCTTCTATATCAAGAGTATTTCTTGTTTCTGTTTCAAATGTTCTTATTCCTCTTTCACAAAGTATTACATTATTATTTCCATTATTTGTAATATACTTAGCTGCTAAAATCCATTCTTTGTATGTAGCACACATTCCTCTTTTTAATAAAACTGGTTTATTGCACTTACCTACTTCTTTTAACAGTTCATAATTAAACATGTTTCTACTACCAATTTGAATAATATCTATTAAATGACCATATTTTTTTACTTGTTCGATAGTAAGTAATTCAGTAACTATTGGTAGACCTGTTTCTTTTTTAGCATCTAGTAAATACCTTATTCCCTCTTCACCTAACCCTTGAAAACTATCTGGATTAGTTCTTGGCTTAAAACATCCACCTCTTAAATAATCAACGCCTAACTCTTTTAATTTTTTAGCAATCCTTATAATTTGTTCTTTTGATTCAACAGAACAAGGTCCCGCAATTATTGTTATATTCTTCTTCATAAATATCACCAAACATATTTTAACATAATATAATTACTTTTTATTTATGTTTGCAATATTTAAAATCAAATTTTTAACTTGAACCTAGATTTTTTTTAAAATAATGATTTAATTTTACTCTTTGCTTTACAAATTCTTTTGCTTTTCTTGGAACACATTTTAAACTCACTATCACTTTTTATCATATCATTTTCAAAATAATGTACCATCATTTCTTCTACATTTTTATCTTCTATTCCCATCATCGCAATATAAATTTTCTCATTTTGAACTATTTGGGGAAATTCAAAATATTTAGCTATTCTGGCCTGTTTATCAGGACAATCACTATAATATAATAATTCTGAAATACATTCCTTATTACCAATCATTGGTCCTTCCAAAACCTCAAGTAATATTTGTTGTGACTTTGGATTCTTTTGGGACAAAATCAAATTAAATTTATCTGGATAAAATTCAAATATGGGATTTTTTGCTATAGTTATTAATTCATCTGTTATCTCATTTTCATCAAGAACTCCTAGTTTTTTTGATATCTCAGATGAAATATCATTTAAATCTTTAATTTTCACACTCAATCACCTCACTTTTGTGTTTTAAATCTATTTTTATAATAGCAATTACTGAAGATACAAATAAACAAAATTCAGTAAGTGCCCCAACGTATGCCCTCACAACTAAATTATAAATAAACCACATAAATAGCATAAATGAAGATCCCATTCTTATTTTTTTAGGCTCATCTTGCCACAAAACAATCGCATATACTATAGATGCCACAGATGGGAAAAGCGAAAATAAACCATCATATGTAAATGCATTTAAAATAATATACAAAAATATAACAATTGCAAAAGGATAATTTGAAGATAAAAACTTATTCTTTCCTTTTTTAGAGAATAAAATCGTTCTAACTAGACCAACAACATTAGTAATTGCCCCTGCATAAGCACCTAATACAATATATTGCAAAAGATAAAATATATTGTCAAATAGTAAAAATACAAAAATTTTTTTCCTACTTTTTTGCCAAGAACTAAGCATCATAGAAATAGCTCCAAGCCCTCCTAAGATTTGTGCAAATATAAACCAATTCATAATATAACTCTCCTTTCAACTACAAAAAAACACGCTTCGTCAAAAAAGCATGTTTTATTTCAAAAATAGCGCACAAAAACAATGATGTGCAAAATGGAAGCGATGATGATGTTTAAAACAGCGAATTTCAATCATACTTACACCTCCAACTCTTAACAAATAAATGGGGCGATATGTGGGAATCGGACCCACGCATACCAGAGCCACAATCTGGCGTGTTAACCACTTCACCAATACCGCCAAATCATCTATAAACTAATATTAACACTCCCAATATATAATGTCAACATTTTTTGAAATATTCTTCTAACTCATCAACATTTATTTGCATTTGTTCATTCTTATTCATATCTTTTATAGTAATTACATTATTATTTATTTCGTCTTCTCCAATTATTATTGAGTATTTTACATTCATACTATCCGCATATTTTATTTTTGACTTAAATTTTTTGTTTGTATAACATATACTAGTAGATATTCCTACGTCTCTTAATCTTTTAGATATTTCAAGAGGTACTTTATACTCTTCAACCATCGGAAGAATCATTACATCAACTACACTATCACTTTCATTTTTAATTAATCCGTTTTCTTTTAATTGATAAAACAATCTTGTAAGACCAATCGATATTCCTACTCCAGGCAGTTTGTTATCAGTATAATAAGATGCTAAATCATCAAATCTTCCACCTGAACATACACTTCCCATTTGTGGATAATCTATTAACTTTGTTTCATAAACAGTTCCAGTATAATAGTCAAGTCCTCTTGCTATTGTTAAATCAACCATAAAATATTCTTCATTTATATTCATAGTTCTAAGTGAATTAATAACTGTTTCTAGTTCGTTAATTCCATTTAAGAACGCTTCATTACTAATATTTAATCCTTTTAAACTATTTAAAACTTCTCCGTTAGTTCCTTTAATCTTGATAAATGATAAAATCTTGTCAATTATTTCATCAGTAAGATCAATTTCTTTTAACATGTCAATTAAATCACTTTCTGAAACTTTTTCCATTTTATCAATTATTCTTAGAATATCTTGATATTTATCAGATAAGTTTAAATACTCGAAAAATCCATTTAATATTTTTCTATTATTAATTCTTATAACAAATTTGCCAATATTCATTTTAGTAAATATATCATAAATAATTGATGGAATTTCAGCATCATACATAAGTGATAATTCGCCATCTCCTATAACATCTATATCACATTGATAAAACTCTCTAAATCTTCCTTTTTGAGGTCTTTCTCCTCTAAATACTTTACCTATTTGATATCTTTTAAAAGGAAATAAAAGTTCATTATATTTTAAAGAGACATATTTTGCTAGTGGAACAGTTAAATCAAATCTTAACGATAAATCATTATCACCCTTATTAAATCTATAAATTTGTTTTTCAGTCTCTCCTCCAGCTTTTGCAAGCAATACCTCAGAGTACTCAATAACTGGCGTATCTAATGGGTAAAATCCATATAACTTATATGTATCTTCAATAATCTTTTTTATTCTATTAAACTCTATCTGATCATTTGGACTAAGTTCCATAAAACCTGATAATGTTCTTGGATTTACTTTATTCATAGTTTTCCCTCCTTAAATCACAATTTAATTATACCTATAAATATTACTTATCGCAATATTTCAAAATGATTTTTCTATAAATTTCTTTAAGTTTTTCATAAGACTCTACTGATATGTGTTCATTCTTTTCATGTGGTGTTATTGGACCCGGTCCCAATATGATAACATTATCTTTATCTAAAAAATTACCTTCTGTAACATAATCCATTCCACTAGACTTTTTACCAGTGAGTTTTTCAAATAAAGTTACATCTTCTGTAACATTGTTTGATGGCAAAACATTTGTAATTACCTCTAGTTTTCCGTTATATTTATTAGTTATCTCATTTATTTCGCTCATTATATATTCATGATGTGATTTTAAATTCGTCCTAAAATCAAACGTGACGCTACAACTATCTGGAACGATATTTATTGCATTTCCACCATTAATAGTAGATATATTTAAAGTTGTATATGGAATTGTATATTTATCATTCAGTGAGTTTTTTAAGTTAGTTTCTATTTTTTTTATTTCATTTATGTAGTTGTACATTTTTAAAATTGCGTTATCTCCGCTCGGAGCCAATGAAGAGTGAACCGATTTGCCTTCTATAGTCACTTTAAATTCCATGCATNNNNGTCACTTTAAATTCCATGCATCCCTTACAAAAAGTTATTGGAACCAAATCAGTTGGTTCACCAATAATTATATTTTCTGGTATATCTTCTTTATTTTTAACTAGATTAATCCCTTCAAATCCGATTTCTTCATCATATGTAATTATTATCATCAAACCATTAATATTATTAATATCTATTGCTGAAAGTGCATCTAGAAAAGCGGCAATTCCACCTTTCATATCACATACGCCTCTACCATACATAAAGCCATCTTTTATTGTCAGTTTAAATGGATTTGTTTCCCAATCATCTTTAACAGGTACTGTATCACTATGCCCTAAAAAACACAAATTACAAACATCTTTTGTCTTAGCAACCAAACATTTATTATCACTTTTACCACAAATATACTCTACTTTAAAACCCAAATTAGTAAGATGTTCTGAAATATAACTAACAAATATCTTATTATCTTTATCTTGAACAGTATTAATTTCAATTAGTTTCTTTAAAATATCATAATTCATCTTTTCACCAACTTCTTAGATAAAAATTTTCTCTTGTCTGTATTTGGAAGTGTAAGGATTGTTCTTGGAAATGAAACTTCTTCTGTTATTATTTGACCATCTTTCGTCATAATTTCAAATCCTCTTTCTTCAAATATGCGTTCTGACATTGAATTTTCTAAATTAGTTCTAAGATACATCTCATCATAATAGTTTAATAATTCAGTATAAGCAATTGCAAAATCTGCCATCTGTTTTGCAAAACCATTTCCTCTATACTCTTTTAAAACAGCAATATCTGAAATATACATAACTTTATCAGGATTGCAAAACTTAACTGGATGAGACTCTTTCGCACCATAAACAAGGCTTACTAAACCTGAGATATCACCGCTTCTCTCATAGCATCCAAATATTTCGCCTTTTTCTTTTAAATATTCGTATTCTTCTTTAAAATCATCTTCACTCCAAGCTTCATAAAATGGGTAGTCCATAAACATACTAAATACTTTTCTAAAATCATCATACTCTTTTACATTTTTAATTCTTATTTTATTCATAAATATACACCTCTACTTTTTATTAAATTCTTTAATTTTCTTTTTTGCATAACTAGTATGTGCCTTATCAATCCAATCATCTCTTGGCCCAAATGCTAAATCGCTTGTTACAATTCTTACTCTATCTTTATTGCTAAGTACATAATTAACTGGAACACATTCATCATTTACAAATGCTCCAACCATTGTATTACCAATATCTGTATCTAATTTATATGCATAATCTATTACTGTTGAACCTTTTGGTAATTCTATAATGTTTCCTTTTGTCGTATATACATATACTTTATCTGCGAATAATTCATTTTTTACCTGACTTACAAATTGTTGATTATCGCTAAAGGTTGAATTAATTTCTGATAAAGATCGAAAAAATTGAAATTTTTGTTTTAATTCTTCTTGCATTATATTTCTAGCATTGCCTTTTTCTATATCCCAATAAGCAGTTAATCCGAAGGATGCTACCTTATCCATACTAAACGTCCGTATTTGAGTTTGGACAAGTCTATCATCTGGTCCAAACACAGTTGTATGTAAGCTTCTATACATATTAGTTTTTGGATTACAAATATAATCTTTAAACTTACTATTTAATGGACGATATTTACTATGTATTAAGCCAAGAGTAACATAACACTTTTCTACTTCATCTACCATTACCTTTAATGCCAATAAATCATGTATATCAGACAATTTATGTCCTTCACTTAATCTTTTATATATTCCATATATGTTTTTAGTTCTTACCTTAATTTCATTGGGAATATTTTTATCATTAAGTAATGTTTGAATTTTGTATAACATTTCTTTAAGGCATGCATCACTATTTTTTTCAATTGCAAACTTTTTTTCTTCTAACGATTTATAAATATCTGGTTTTAAATATCGGAGTGATAAATCTTCCAATTCACTTTTTATCCTATATGCACCAATACAATATGCAAGTGGAACAAATATTTCCATTGTTTCTAAAGCATTTTCTTTTTGCTTTATTTCTGATTTAAAACCCAATGTTCTCATATTATGAAGTCTATCTGCAAGTTTAATTATTATTATTCTAACATCCTCAGTTATTCCTGCTATTATTTTTCTAGTATTTGCAAAGTGTTGCTCTTGTTTTGATGAGAAATTCATCTTAGAGAGTTTTGTTACGCCATCTACTAAGTTTGCAATATCAGGATTAAAATCATGTGATATGTCATCTCTCGTAGCTTTTGTGTCTTCTATCACATCATGTAAAAGTCCAGCACATATTGTATCTCCATCCGCATGCATATCTGCCAGTATGTAAGCAACGTTAAGTGGATGGATTATATAAGGTTCCCCGCTTTGTCTTATTTGATTCGAATGTAAACTATCAGCGTAATAAAATGCCCTTTTTACTATTTCAATTTCTTCTGAATTGTATTCTTTAAGTTTATTAAGTAAATCTTGTAATGTTATATTATTCATACACTCACCCCCATAACAAAAAAGGCGTCAAAAATGCGTTTTTGCATTTTTGACGTCTTATTTATTTCACAATCTAAGCAGCAGATGAAGCGAAAAGAAAACCAACTAGTTAATTTTATTACCCTAGCAACTTTAGTGTTCCTTACAATTGTCTTTGTTCTACAAAACTTTCTCATACGCTAACTCCACAACTAATTTAAATATGATTTTACCACCATTTTTTATTTTGTCAATACATAAATTCAAAAAAATATTCAAAACAATTATTTTTGTTGAATAACTCTTATTTATATGTTATAAAAATTAATAGAGGTATATAATGAATAAAGATATTATTAAATTAATTAAAGCTGGTGCATCTATTAGTGAAATAAGTAGTGCATTAAATTTAACTCATAAAGAGATTTATGAAGAATTGTTAAAGTTTAAAAATAACGGATATAGTTTTGATAAAAAATATTTTTATGATGGTTCTTTAAGATATAATTTAAATTATAATTTTTCTAAAAGTAATAATACTAGAATAGAGATAGATAGTAATACATTTAGATCAGTAATAATATCTGATTTACATATAGGTTCTTCTCTTGAAAGAATAGATTTACTTAATCAAGTTTACAATTATTGTATAAAAAATAAAATACATATAATCATTAATGGTGGTGACTTAGTTAATGGAATGTTTGGTGTACCATCTATTCATGATAATCACTTTGATCAAATTAATTACTTACTAGATAAATATCCTGAATGCAATAATATATTAACATTTGTACTTTTAGGTAATCATGATGTAGATTCACTTCTTACATCGGGTATTGATTTAAAATGTGTACTTGAAAATTATAAACATAGTATTATTCCTATTGGGTATGGTAATGCTAAAATCTTAATTAAAAATGACTCTTTAACTCTTGTACACCCTCTTGGTAGTGTATGCGATTATAAATATACAGGAAGTAATAGTAATTTAATTTTAAGAGGTCATGGGCATATGATGAAATTATCAGATAGTATGCTTTACTTACCTACTTTAAGTGATATATTTACTCATGGTGATATGTATCCTGGCTTTTTAGATATTACTATTACTTTTGATGAAAAAAATAAGTTTAAGCTAATAAATTTAAGGCATTTAATATTTGACGATGAATTAAAAATGAAAAGTGAGTTAGAATTTGATCCTTATGATACTTTTAATACTAAGATAAAGAAAAAACAGTAATTTTTTACTGTTTTTATTTCCACATATCTTTTTTCTTAAGCCAAATATAAGCAAGTAAAGAAAGTATTAACGCTATAAATATTACTATAATAAATCCATACTCGTTATTTTCAAAAAATATTCCTTTTACATTCATTCCCCAAATACCAGATACTATTGTAGGTATTGAAAATACTATAGTAACAGATGCTAAAAATTTCATTACTATATTTAAATTATTTGAAATTATTGATGCATATGCATTTGTTGTTCCTGATAATATATCTCTTGTAATAGTAACCATTTCTATTGCCTGTTTATTTTCAATTATTGCATCTTCCAAATAATCTTTATCATCTTCATATAATTTTAAATAACTGCCTCTTAATAATCTTTCCATCACAAGTTCATTAGATTTTAGTGAAGTAGTAAAATATACTAAAGATTTTTCTAGTGATAAAAGTTTCATTAATTCTTCGTTTCTTAAATCATTTTGTAGTTTTATTTCTGCTTTATCTGTTTCTTTATTTATTTTCTTTAAATACATTAAATAATAAGTAGCTATTTTATATAATATTTGTAATGTAAATCTAGTTTTCTTATATGTATAAAAGTCTTTTACTTTTGATTCGTAAAATTCTTCTAGTATATCTATTTTTTGACTACATATAGTTATAAAATAGTCATCATTTACTACTATTATACCTAGTGGTATAGTTGCAAAATCACTTCTTATTTCTTTTCTTTTAGACTCAACTATTGGTGTATCTATTATTATTAATGTTTGATTATCTTCAACATCAATTCTTGCTCTTTCTTCTATATCAAGTGCATATTTAACAAAATCTTCATTAACTTTTACTGCATTTATTATATTATTTATCTCTTGCGTAGAGGGATCTACTAAATTTATCCAGCAACCCTTTTCTATTTTATCAATTTCTTTAAACAATCCTTTTTCATCCATTGTTTTATAAATTCTTAACATTATACTCCCTCCCACTTCCAATGCTAATTTACTACATTTTTTTATCGTTGTAAAGAAAAAAAAGAAGTTTTTCTTCTTTTTACATAAAACTTGATATATCAAATATTTTTGCTTTTCTCTTTGGAAGTTCTAAACCTGCTAGTTTATATATTTTATCTTCATACTCATCATTTGAAACTCTTCTATAGTATGTTGCTTCTAAATAATTTACATCTTTTAATTGTTCTAGATATACACTATATTCAGCAAACATAATACTATTTGTTATTTCAAGCGTTGTTACTGCTTGATGAGCTTTAATAATTCTTTTCATATATTCAGGGTCTTCATTTATTCTTCTTGTGATTTTAACATCTGTTTTTATTATTTCATTTTCTTTATTCATAATGACTCCTTTGCTCTAATATTATACTATAGTTATTTTTTTTGTCAATAATCGAGATTATATCTTAATCTATTTACCCCAATATCATAATATTTAGTATCAAACTCATCTATTTTCTTATAAAAATATATATACATAATATTATCTTTTGTAATTACTTTAAATTTATTTTGAAATCTATCTTTTAAGTATAAAATATCTTTATTATATTCTTTATTTAAACTATATTTAGAACACATAACTATTGGATATGAAGATACTATTAACTCTAAATTAGGTGTTTTTTTATACCTTTTTTTATAATTGATTATTAAATTATTAATCTCATCAAAAGTAAGCTCATAAGATAGTGTTACTACGCGTGCACCCATACTATGAAGAAATGCTACTGAATATGAATTAACTACATTAAAAGACACATCAGTTATTACATTACTACATTTATTAAATCCACCTATTTCGCCTATCATAACATTATCTAAAGTATCATACTTATCCATTACTCTTCCTAATACTTTTATATATGGACCAATATCATTATAAACTACATCATAGTTCTCGTTTAATTTATTACCATCATGTATATAACAAGTTTTTAATTTTTCTTTTTTAAAATTAGGAACATTAATACTATAAGTTTCTTTTAAATAAGTAGTTTTATATAACCTTTTTTCATTTAATGCACTAACAAATTCACTTTTTAGTTTATTTATTTCTTTTAAAGGAATAAATAATCCTGGTTCAATATTAATTTCTAGTTTGTCAAATTTATATACTGTAGATTCAAGTTTATTTAATTTTGTACTTATATCTATTTTAGTTGTATCTTTAGAAAGCGATTTAAAAACATTCTTTCCTTTAACACATACATCATTAACTCCATCACTTACTTTTAGTGTAATACCATTTATATTAGCATCTAATCTTCCTCTTACTAATATTTTTCTTTTATTATTTTTGATATATTCTTCTGTTTCTAAACTAATACTTTTATCATTAGTAATAACTACTGTATCACCTACATTAACTTTATCATGTACTTTTATACTAATAATATCTTTTTTATATCCTGTTTTTATTAATTTATTATTTTTATAAAACTCATTAACTAATATACCTACATCTTTATTATTTTTACTAATTACTCTAAGACCTGAACCAATAGTTAATTTATCAGTAAGTTCTATAAAAGCGTGTCCATTTTTATATGAAACTATTTTACCAATAGGAACGCCCATATGATTTGGTCTATAACCATTTATTAACTCATCATTATTAATATTAAATAAAAAGCCTTTAGTATAATCTCTATTAAATATTTTCTTTAATTTTAATAAATTATCTTCATTAACAATCAATGCACCTGTTTTATAGTAATTATCAATTGTATCTCTATACAATTTAACAACCATATAAACATATTCTTTACTTTTCATTCTTCCTTCTATTTTTAAAGATGATACACCACTATCAATAAGTTTATCTATATAATAAATAGTATTCAAATCTTTAGTACTAATAGGATAATTATCTATATTTAATTTTCTTCCATTCTCATCTTCTACATCATAAGACATGCGACAACTACCCGCACATTCTCCTCTATTTCCACTTCTTCCTCCAATAAACTTACTCATCAAACATTCACCAGAATAACTAATACAAAGTGCTCCATGAATAAATACTTCTAATTCAATATTAGTATTCTTTTTAATGTAATTAATTGTATCAATTGATGTTTCACGTGCTAAAACTACTCTTTTAACGCCTAGTTTTTCCATTACTTTAACACCATCTAAATTATGAATATGCATTTGTGTTGAAGCATGTACTTCTAGCTTAGGATACATCTTTCTAATTAAATCAAGCATACCAATATCTTGAATTAAAAGTGCATCTACATTATTTTTATGTAGAAAGTCAACACTTTCTAAAAATGAATCAACTTCATCATCATAAATTAATGTATTTAAAGTAACATATACTTTAACCCCTCTTAAATGACAATAATTTATTGCTTCAACTACTTCTTCATCAGTAAAATTAGATGAAAATGCTCTTGCACCAAATTTTTTTAAACCTAGATATACTGCATCACATCCAGCTTCAACCGCATAAATTAAATTTTCCATATTTCCCGCAGGTGCGAGTAATTCTATTTTTTTCATAATTACAACCCTAATTAAAACTAGTAAATCCTTTCTTTTTTATAATATAACTTAATAAAGATGAATAATCAATATTCATCTTTATAATTTTCTAAACATTTTTACACATTTTGTATTCATATAAATATAACTTAATATAGTAAGAATAAGCATAATACCAGTAATTAATAATATATATAATTCATATCCATTACTTGGAATAAACATAAATGGTAATACTGCAAAAACAAGTCCTATCATAAGTGTTAAAAATGATGCTAAACTTTGTTTTATTACTTTTACCTCACTAGTCCAATCAAATATAGGAAAATGCATATTTATAATAAGTCCTAATATTGATATAAATAGTGCATATATAAGTGGTGTTATATACATTAATATAATAGTTAAAGCATTAGGCTTTAAATATATACTTAAAATAGTACTATTAACTAATATAGTTGGAATTAATACTGTTAAATTAACCATTATTTTACTTAAAAATATCTTTTTAGTATCTACTGGTATAGATTTAATAATCCATAAGTTTTTACCTTCAATAGAAATTGATGAATGCGTTGATATATTAAACATTACAAATGAAGATATAATAAGTGGAGACAATACAGTTATATAATTAGCAAGTTCAGGAATGCTTAAAAATACTGCTAATTTATCTTTTCCAAATAATAAAAGTGCAATCATACCAAAAGTAACCATTAATGAACCCATTGCTGTATTAGTAAAATATACTACTGATGAAAAATATCTTTTAATTTCTTTTTTATATAATGCTATTAATTGTGAATTACTTTTTTTATTAATTAAAACATAATTATTTTTCTTTTTAAAACTTTTTAAATTACTGTTAATCTTAATATAATATTTATTTGTAAAATATATAAATATATAAAATAATACTACTGGTATTAATATAAACATTAAAAGTGATAATATATTACCTTCTTTAATAATATTTACATACATATTTGTAAGTGGATAAACCTTATTAAACATATTAACCATACTTTTACCTATATTAGCCATATCAACTGAACCTACATTTTCAAGAGAAAAAGATAAGTACATCGCACCAATAAATAATAAAATTGTAAATATATAATTAACTATGTTTTTCTTATTAAATCTTGATGATATTGCAGTAATAAGTGTACCTATTACGCTTGATATTACAAGTGGAACAAGTGGTATTATAAAAAGTGTAATAAAATAGAAAATATAAAATTGTCCTGTTACACTAGTATTTGTTACATATGCAATTAATGATGGAATCATAAGTATAAATGTATATATTAAGCTTACTATATAAAGCATTACTATTTTACTTAATATAACTATACTTCTTTTAATTGGTATACTCATAAGTAAATCATAATCTTTAAAATTAAATAATGTTCCACCTACCCTATATATATTGGTAAGTATTATCATAAAAGAAGTTATAACCATAAATTGTGGAAGTAATAAATAAGTAGCATTTAATACACTATATCCTTCCATTAATATTTTTGCATACTGATATATTAAAAATGCAAAATATATATATAACAATATGAATACTAATAATCCTTTATTTTTCTTTTTACTATTATTAGATTTAAACATAGATTTTAGATTAATTTTAGTTAACAATAATAAATTATTCATGATCTATAAGCTCCATAAATATATCTTCTAAACTCTTATCTTTAACAATATCTTTCATATTTCCACTAGCTACTAATTTACCAGATTTAATAATAGCTACTTTATTACATAATTTTTCTGCAACCTCTAATATATGAGTTGAGAAAAAGAATGCACATCCCTCATTACATTTTTCTTTCATTATACCCTTTAATATATGCGTTGCTTTTGGATCTAATCCAACAAATGGTTCATCTAATACATATAATTTGGGTTCATGAATTAATGCACTTATAATAGCAAGTTTTTGCTTCATACCATGAGAATATGTTGATATTAAACTACCTAAACTATCTGTTATTTCAAACATAGAAGCATACTTTTTAATAAGTTCATCTTTCTTTTTTTCATCAACTTCATAAACGTCAGCTATAAAGCTCAAATAATCAATTCCTGTAAGATGCTCATATAAATCTGGATTATCAGGAATATACGCCATTTTCTTTTTACATGAAATTGGATCTTTTTTAATACTTACTCCATCAATCAAAATATCACCATCATTAAAATCAAGTATACCTACTATTGATTTTATAGTTGTAGTTTTACCCGCACCATTATGTCCAACAAAACCAAAGATATCACCATCTTCAACTTTAAAAGAAATATCATCAACTATTTTTTTATCTTTGATATAACTTTTACTATAACCCTTAACTTCTAACATATTCACACCTCTTTTCATATTATATCACGTGATACATTATTATCAAACATATAATTAAAAAAAGACTAAATCTTTACAATATTTTTTAGTCTCTTAATTACTTTTTTCTCTATTCTTGATATATAACTTTGACTTATCCCAAGCATATCGGCAACATCTTTTTGAGTTATTTCTTCGTTCCCAAATAACCCGTATCTTAATATCATTATCTTTTTATCTCTTTCATTTAATTTTTCTATTTCCTCAATTAATAATTTTTTTTCTATTTTATTTTCAAGTTCTTTTGTAACCACATCATCTTCAGTACCAAGTACATCTTCTAAATGAAGCTCATTTCCTTCAGCATCATAACTAAGTGAATCTTCAAATGATATTTCAGTTTTTCTTTTTTTATTTTTTCTTAAAAACATAAGTATTTCATTATCAATACATCTTGATGCATACGTAGCAAGTTTAATATTTTTACCCATTTTATAAGTATTAATACCTTTTATAAGACCAATTGTACCAATACTTACTAAATCTTCTAAATCAATACCAGTATTTTCATACTTTTTAGCTAAAAATACAACTAATCTTAAATTATGCTCAATTAACTTATTCTTAGAAATTTCATCTCCAAACCTTGCAAGTTCCAAAGCCTCTTCTTCTTCCATTCTAGATAATGGTTCAGGTAATATATCACTACTACCTACATAATATACTTCTCTTTTAAATATTCTTAACAAAAACTCTATTATTCTTCTAAACATAAATCCTCCATTCCATTATTTAATATAATATCAGCACCATCTATATATATTTTGTCATCTATTAGTCCAAGAAGTACATTTTTAAAAATTTTATCATTAATTTTAATATAATTAATTCTTATACAACTTAATAATCCATTACTTACTCCATTATAAGGCACTAATAACTTTCTTTCATTTTTAATATACTTACTTACTTTTTCTTTACTAACAAGTACAATCATTCTTTTTTTATATGGATCAGTTAAATTGTTTCCAGTATCCATATACCCAGTTAATTCTATAAAATGATTACTTTTAAAATATATGTTAGTCTTATAATATTTAGAATAATTATTCTTAATATCTTTCATATTTTTTATATATAAATAAATTAATATGGGAGAAGTTATAAGTATTGTAATTATATTTACACTATACCCGTTATTATAAAATATAATCCCCTTATTCTTATAAGAAAACTCTATATTAATAAAGTACAATGCACCACCCAAAACAATACTTGAAATGTATAAAAAAACGAGATTCTTAAGTGTATACCTTAAATCTTTATATGAAAATGTTATTAATATCATTAATATAGCAATAATTAATTTCAAGAAAAATAACGTAACTTTACTTATATTTAAAAATAAAAATAATATTGATAATCCACCCATTAAACTTCCTAAAATTATCCTATATAATTTTGCATTTCTTCTTAATATTAGTGATACTGATAAAAGTAATAAAAAATCAAAGAATATATTTATAAATAAAATAACATCTATATATACTTTCATATTATCACCATTTACATAATAAAAAAAAATAGGCAAATATTATGTCTATTTTTAGTGATTTTATTATTGAGCACACTCTACATGTATAACATTATCCGGATACGCAAATGTTTCATCATCAGTAATTGGATTTTTATCAAAAGCATAACAGTGCATTCTAAAGGATGTCGTCGGAAATGTAATTGATGTTAATTGATTTTTATAAAATGCCATATATCCTATACTCTTGACTGTATTCGGTATTACTACTGAAGTTATTCCTAAACCAGCATAATTTGGATAGTCTCCTGTCGTAAATGCATTATCAGCAATTCCAACTACTTTCTTACCATCTATCTCACTTGGTATTACTACATCAAGCCCACCATCTACATTATATCCTGTTATAGATATTCCATCAACATAAGTTTCTTCTAATCCAGCGTTTTTATAATCTTCTTTTGAAATATAATCAAACATCACATTATTCTTTAAAGTCACACCATTATCTAGTGCATTTCCACTACATAATATATTTGCATCTTCTTCTGATCAATTATTTTGTAAATATACAGCACACTTACCTTTATCTTTTATTGTAACCCCATTAATAACACTAGTATCTTCATAACTAAAATATTTTGAATCAAGGAGACTGTTCTCTTCAGGGGGTTCATTTTTTAAGCGAGTTATCTCTTATACAAAAATTTAAGTTCCTAATAAAATAAGGCTTTGTGGGTGCTCTTCAGTTTATAAGAGTTTAATATAATTCATATAAGTGTTAATGTAAAAGTTAATGTAAAAACAAAAACCAGATATCTATTATCTGGCTTTATTATTTGTAATAATATCAAAAATCATTGGAGAAAAATAATCAAATTTATAAGGATTTAGTGATACAAATAATTTATCATTCAAATGCACAATATTATCAAATTCTGTTTTTAACAAATCTATATCTTCTTTTTGAAAATCTTTTATATTTAGTAATTTAGCATAAATAGGTGAATACTTACCTATCATTTCTCTATAATAATATATTTTTTCAAAATTCGATAGTTCATTTATATTGAATTCTTTTAAGTAGTCACTAGGAATTTTTTCTATATTAATACCATATATTTCTAAAATCAAATCAATAATTTTTTCTTCATCAATATTTATTTTTTTTAATTCTTCATAAATAAGTTCTTTTTTCACATTATGCAATATAGCAGAACAATAATTATATACATTCTTGTACATGACAGATTTATTTTTATCAATTTCACTTAAAATTCTAATGTTAATTATTTTTCTATAATACGTCATTTTTTTATCTTTAATAAACTCTAATACTTGATTGTATAAAGGACTAAAGTCCTTAATGTCTATAACTTTGAGCATAGACTTATGCTGATAATTTGAATATTGTAAAATACATCCTGTATTTTCTCTTATAGACTTATTAGTTTTTGATTCATTCTTTTTATTTAAATACTTATAAAGAGCTGCAAATTTCACAAAAACTTGATCATGAGAAAATAATATAATAGTTCTATCATTTTTGAACTCATATAACATTTTAAACATTAAACTTCTTCTATATTCATCATATGATGAAGCTGGATCATCTATAAGCAATGTTTTATTCTTATTACCCAGTAGAAAGAATATTAAAGAAATAATATTTCTTTCTCCGTATGATAAACCTTTTCTTCTATCAGATTTTTTTTCATCCTCTTTTAAAAATAAATAATATGAAGCAATTTGCTTATCAACATCGAAGCTTGATTCACAAAACTCATAAGGAATTCCCATTAAACTAAGATATTTATTAATTCTATTCTTATTAATTTTAATTATTTTGTTCGATGCTGTTTTTATTTTGCCAAGTTTTACTTTTATTTGCTTCAAACTACTATTAATTTCATTAATCATTTCAATTTGATTAGGGAATACTTTTTCAAATTTTTTCGATATCTTAATTTGTTGAATTTTACTAATATCCAATTTACTTGTTTTATAATCCTCAAATAATTCTATTATGCTACTAATATAATCTCTAAAGCAATATAAATCTATTATTTCTTTTTTTGCTCTTTCAACTTCCCTTGAATGTCTATAATTAGGCGTCTTAATTCCAACTTCTTCAAGAAATTGATTATCTTTTGTTATGATTTCAAAGTTCTTAGGTGTAAGCTTTATTATTTCAGTTATAAATTTATCTCTTCTCTCACTAATCTTTTTCTCACAATATGGGCAAATATTATCTATTTCATAGTTTTTACCAGACTTAAGCCATGTAATAAAGTCAGGCCCTTTTTTATTTATTATAGTTATAAATTTATTTGATTTAATTGATGATAATTCATTTGTTAATTTTACCAGCTTACTTGTGCTACTAAATGAGGTATTATTTAATTTTAATTTAACATCAAAATGACTAATTATTGTATCAATTTTATTTTTATATTCTAACAAAATATTTTTGAAGTCCTCAAACTTATTCAATAATAAATTGCAATCTTCAATTGTTTCTAACAAATCCTTATTATCCGAAAATAATATTTCGTATATATTTTCATCTTGTCCATTGTTAAATATCATATTTTTTGAACTTTCTAAATCAAAAATACTAAAATTTGAACAGTTTACTTCTTTATCATCAACTTTAATTATACATTCTTCAATTTTTTTACCCACTTTAACATCGTCATCAGTCACTTGAGACGATAATGCTTTTGCAATTGAACTTTTACCACTTCCGCTAATACCAAAAATATGATTAACTTTATTATCTTCTATTTCAAGCTTTAATTCTTCTATATTTTTATAATTACTTATATTAATTTTCATATTATACCTCACTACCACATCCACGGTTTTTTAAAGCATTCTAGTGCTTTAA